>DATCXE010000442.1:0-4063 GCA_036565985.1 Bradyrhizobium sp. | reverse complement strand
GGGAGCCTGTTCTATCTGGTGCCGGCGGTGACGGCGCTGATGGCATATGTGCTGTTCGGCGAACGGCTCGATGCGATCGCGATTGCCGGCATGATCGCCTGCGCCGCCGCCGTGCTGCTCGTCAACCGCAGCGCGCCTGCCAAGTCCTAGACTAATTGCCACGGATCGTTCCGTACGCTTTTAGCGCGCGTTCGCGTCCGACCTTGTGATCGACGATCGGCTGAGGGTAGGTCTTGCCGAGTTCGACGCCCGCGCTTGCGAGCTCGAGCGGCGTCGCCTTCCAGGGCTGATGGATCAGGCCGTCGGGCAGTTGCTTCAACTCCGGTACCCAGCGCCTGACATAGGCGCCATCGGGATCGAACTTCTCGCCCTGCAGGATCGGATTGAAAACCCGGAAGTAGGGCGCCGCGTCCGCGCCGGAGCCTGCCACCCATTGCCAGTTGGCGGGGTTGCTGCCGGCATCGGCGTCGACGAGCGTGTCCCAGAACCATTGCTCGCCGTAGCGCCAGTCGATCAGCAGGTGCTTGACCAGGAACGACGCCACCACCATCCGCACCCGGTTGTGCATCACGCCGGTGTGCCAGAGTTCGCGCATCCCGGCATCGACGATCGGGTAACCGGTCCGCCCGCGCTGCCAATCGCGCAAGGCCTTGTCGTCGTTCTTCCATGGAAAAGCATCGAAAGCGGGCTGTAGGTTGCGCGCCGCGAGATCGGGGACGTCGAACAGCAGATGACGGCAGAACTCGCGCCAGCCGAGTTCGCTGAGGAATTTGTCGATATCGGCGGACAGGCGAGGGTGCTCGGCCGCCGCAAAGCGCGCGGCATGCCAGACCTGGCGCGGACTGATCTCGCCGAACCGAAGGTGCGGCGAGAGGCCTGAGGTGCCGTCCAGGTCGGGCCGGTCGCGATCGCCGGCATAGCCGGCTATGCCGCCCGCAAGGAACGCCTGGAGACGGGACTGCGCGGAGGTCTCGCCGGGCTGCCAGGTTTCGCGCAGGCCCCCGGCCCAGTCCGGTCTGGCGGGTTCGAGCTCCCAATTTTCGAGCGCATCGCTGGCGAGGTCAGGTACGCCGTTCAGCCGCTTCGGCGCCGGCAGCGGTTTTGGTGGATCGCCGAGCGTCTGCACGCGCCGCCAGAACGGTGTGAACACGCGCAGGCCGCGATTCTCCTTGTTGCGGATCTGGCCGGGCGCCGCCAGCAGGTCGCCTGGAAAGCGTTGCGCGGCGACATCGATCTCGCCAAGCGCCGCGGCGACCTGATCGGCCACGGCCTGCTGCGGCGATTGCGCGATCTCGTTCCAGTACACGCTCCCGGCACCGGTCTCGCGCGCCAATGCGGCGATGACGCTTGGCGCTGATCCCCTGCGCAACACCAGCGAAGCGCCCCGCTCGCGCAGGTCCGCCTGCAGGGCGCGCAACGACTGCGCCAGCCACCAGCGCGCTGCGCCGCCGAGCGGCCGAATGCCGGGCACACGGTCGTCGAGCGTATAAACGCACGCAACCGATGCGTGTTCCTTGGAAGCTGCGTGAAGGGCTGGATGGTCGGAAACACGAAGGTCGTCGCGATACCAGACGATGCCGGGACGGGAAGCCGTCATGCGCGCATAGGTCCCTTCGATTTCCTCAAACCTTGCCCAGGGTTGTGCCGATTAATCCGTTCGCAAGCAAGCGGTCGCGGTTTTGCCGTGGTGGCGCAGGAGGTCACGACGACAGAAGAGTCGATCAGCTCCATCAAGGCGACGATCGGCCTGACCATCGGAGCGCATCAGCGATATCGCCACCTCGATCTCGGCGGCGGTCGAGCAGCAACGCGGTGCGAAGCATCGAACCTCAGGTGCGCAATTGCGCACCGGGAAATCTCGAGATCCCGGATATGGTCCTTCGGACCATTCCGGGATGACGGCTTCGATAGCTTTGCAATCGCAGCCGTCACTTCGGCTGCGGCACGATCCGGATGTAGGGCTTCGGCGCCTTCCAGCCCTGCGGATAGATCGTCTTCGCCTCGTCGTCGCTGACGGAGCCGGCGATGATGACGTCCTCTCCCTGCTTCCAGTCGGCCGGCGTCGCGACGCGATGCTTGGCCGTCATCTGCAGGGAATCGATCGAGCGCAGAATTTCCTGGAAGTTGCGGCCGGTGGTCATGGGATAGACCATCACCAACTTGATCTTCTTGTCCGGACCGATGACGAACACGTTGCGGACGGTCTGGTTGTCGGCGGGCGTGCGCGTGAGCGGATCGCCCGACGTCGAGGCCGGCAGCATGTCGTAGAGCTTGGAGACGTTGAAATCGGTGTCGCCGATCATCGGGTAGTTCGGCGCCGCGCCCTGGGTCTCCTTGATGTCCTCGGACCATTTCGCGTGCCTGTCGACGGGATCGACGCTCAGTCCCATCAGCTTGACGCCGCGCTTGTCGAATTCCGGCTTCAACTTTGCGAGAGCGCCGAGCTCGGTGGTGCAAACCGGCGTGAAATCCTTCGGGTGCGAGAACAACAGCGTCCAGCTGTTGCCGATCCAGTCATGGAACTTGATCTTGCCCTCGGTGGTTTCGGCTTCGAAATCGGGGGCGGTTGCGCCAATCTGGAGTGCCATGATACGACCTCATCTTGTTCTAGTTACAGGGGAATTCGTCCTCGTGATTATAAGTATTGCGGCGGTTAAAGGAACCGCTTCACGTAAAAGGTGAGATCCTTCTCCGCCGGTGCGGAACTCCTAGCATCTTCTTTTAATCCGCGCGCCTCTGACGAAAGGAACCCGTCGCCCGCAATCGTCCGGCTTGGCCCCGATAATGCCTTTTATGGTCCTCAACACGCCCTGCAGATGTGCCACCCGGATCGCCCCGGTCTGAACCGTGACCGACGTCACAGCGACCAATTGGCAACCATGTAGAAATCCCGGGGATGCGGGTATCGAATCGTTAACCGCTCGTTCATGCCCGATATGGAAATGCTGGACGCGAGAAAAAAGAAATCGAGAAGTGCACCGATGCCTGCCCCGACTGCCGAGACTGCTGAAACATCCGCCGAAACGTCCGACGTTCCGCAACCATCCTGTCGCCAGACCGCAGCCCATGCGCTCACGATCGTGCGCGACGGCGTGATCACAGGCGAAGGGCCCACCACCAGGGGCCGCATTCACTTTTCCCGCGCGCTCGATGCCGATGACGCCGCCTGGTGCGCGCGCATCCTGACCGCATCCGCCGTCGAGCATCAGCCGGTGAGCCGCGCCGAGGCCGAGGCGCTGTTCGAGATCAGCGACGCCGCAGCCGAGCGCACCGACGATGGCCGTTTCGACGACCTGCTGGCCAAGGCGATCGCCCATCATGCCGCCTCCGAGTCCGGCCTGCCGGTGCCGCCGCGCACGGTGGCGCTGTCGCCGGACACCCCGATCGAAAGCTGGGCGCCGGTCAAGGCCGTCAACATCGACACCCAGGTGCTGGAATGGATTGCCGGCCAGATGCGCGGCAAGCGCCGCGTCAACCATCGCCTCGCGGCCATGGTCGCAGCGCTGCTCGGTGTCGCCGCATTGCCGCTGGCCCAACTGCCGGCCATGCTGGATCTGGGGATGATGTAATTTCATCTTGCGATGATCTGATCTCAGGACGGCGGGTCATTCCCGCCGTTTTTTGTTTTGGTGATCCTTGCGTCATCCTCCGTTGTCGTACCCCGCGCATGCGGGGTATCCGGTGCGCCGAGGCTCGCCGCGAGCGCATGAATCACGAATTTCAAACGGGTCGACGGACACCGCATTGATCGGCATTCGGACTCGAGTCGGACATTGCGGCCCGTCCGAAAAGAGTCGCAGCACGTCTGGGACAAGTCGGCAAAATGAATTACTCGATCACCTGGTCTGCTCGGAGCAGGAAGGCTTCGGAGATCGTCAAGCCGAGTGCCTTCGCGGTCTTCAGGTTGATGATCAGCTCGAACTTGGTAGGCCTTTCGACGGGAAGTTCGCCCGGGCGCTTGCCCTTGAGAATTCTTTCGGTCAACGCAGCTGCGCGCCGGTAGTTCTCGCCGTTACTGGGCCCAAAAAACATCAGGCCGCCGTCCTCCACCTCCGAAGGAAAG
>DATCXE010000213.1:0-4746 GCA_036565985.1 Bradyrhizobium sp. | reverse complement strand
TCGAAGCCGAGCCGGAGCCCGAGCCGCCGCCCGCCGCGGAACCACCGGTCCCCAGTGTCGTGCTGGACGATCCGCTGCCCGCGGTTGAACCGCCGGCGCCGATGGTCGAACTCGACTGCGCATAGCCGAGCGCCGCACTGCCGATCAGCAGTGTGCCTGCCAAGGCCGCGGTGCGAAGTTGTTTAAGCGTCATCATGTGCCTCCTCTGGAATGTGTTGACGCAACCGGTCATCGGCGCGCCGCGGCGCAATATGAATCGCCGCCTTCGATCTCGTGATCGATGGAAACTCGCGTAAAATTTCTATCAACCACGCCAACGCAAACGAGCGCTTGCGTACATGCGTTCCCGAAACTCACGCCGATTTCGAAAATAAAATCTGGTTCCGCACGGAACGCCGTGCGCAAAGTCACGTGCGATTATGTGCGCGAAGGAATTGAAACGAATCGTGATGCGCAGATGTTTGCTGATCCGCGCGCCGTTTCCGTCAATCCGCGCCGCATCCCAATTCAAACACCGAGCGCAGAGATTTGCCGGTTACTAATTGCTTGCGCACAAAACGAAAGCGCCGGCTGCAAGAGCCGGCGCTTGGATGATCTGGCGCTGGAAGCGCGATTATTATTGTCGGTACTGCTGGATGCGCGTGGTGCGCAGGCCGGCGAGGCCGTGCTGGTCGATGGAATATTGCCAGGAGAGAAATTCCTCGACCGTTAGGGTATAGCGGGCACAGGCTTCCTCGAGCGACAGGAGGCCGCCTCGCACCGCTGCCACGACCTCGGCTTTGCGTCGGATGACCCAACGCTTGGTCGTCGGGGGTGGCAGGTCCGCGATGGTCAGCGGACTGCCATCGGGCCCGATGACGTACTTTACCCTCGGGCGATGGGGCTCGGTCATAGGTCTATACTCACAACTCGACTGACAGCGACTGACCTCGAAACTAGCGGCCGCGGCTTAAGATTTGCCTAAACGGCAAGCGCGAACAGAGGAATGTTTGCCCCGTTTTTGATAACCTTTTGGTTACGGATGGAGCATGCGACCCTGTCTTAAATAATGCAATAATACCCCGCGGGGCGATTGCCAGAGGGCATGAGCCGTAATTTTGGGGGCAGCGGCCTTGAACGGGTTCCCTGGCGGGAAGGCGTCTGCGCGGTGCGGCGCGCCATGCCGCGGCGCTGGTTGCCGTGGCCATCGCCTATTTTGTCCTGGCCAAGCTCGGGCTGCAGCTCGCCTCGATCAACCCGAGCGCCAGCCCGATCTGGCCGCCGACCGGCCTCGCGCTCGCGGCCGTGTTGCTGTGCGGTCAGCGCATTTGGCCGGCGATCTTTGTCGCCGCCTTCGCCGCCAACGCCACCACCGCCGGCACGCTCCAAACCTCTTTCTTCATCGCGTTCGGCAATACGTTGGAAGCCATGATCGGCGGTCTGCTGATCGGACGCTGGTCGCAAGGGTACGGCACCTTCGCAAGCCCCGCTCGCGTGGCGAAGTTCGCACTCGTCAGCGTCGGGCCGGCCGCCATCGTCAGCACCAGCGTCGGCGTTGTGACCTTGTGCGTTGCAGGCCTCGCGCAATGGAGCCATTTCAGCCAGATCTGGATCACCTGGTGGCTCGGCGATGCCGCCGGCGCGCTGGTGGTGACGCCGGTCATCGTGCTGTGGGCGCGCAATGATTGGGGAGCTTTCGACCGCGGCGAGATGTTGCGCGCTGGCGCGGTGCTGGCCTGCGCGGTCGTCGTCGGGCTCGTCGCCTTCAGCCCGCTGCTGCCACGCTCGGAATATACCAGCCCGCTCGGCTTCCTCGCGATCCTGCCGCTGGTCTGGGCGGCGCTGCGCCGCGGGCCACGCGACACGGCGACCGCCAGCGTGATCATCACCGGCTTTGCGATCTGGGCCACTGTCAAACAGACGGGGCCCTTCGCGCAATTCGGCATCAACGAATCCTTCCTGGTGCTGCTCACCCTCATGATCAGCGTGTCGGTGCCGAGCCTGGTGCTCTCCGCCGACGTGGCGGTGCGGCGACGCACAGAAGAGAGCCTGCGCCGCAGCCAAGGCGACCTCGATCGCCGCGTGAAGGAGCGCACCGCCGCGCTCGCCGACGCCAATATCCATCTCATGGAGGCGCAGCGCCTCGCCAATCTCGGAAGCTGGGCCTGGGACATTGCGCAGGACCGGATCACCTGGTCGGAGCAGCTTTACGGCATCTACGGAGTCGCCGCCGGTCAGGCGCCGTCCCGGGTCGAGGACTTTGTCGGTTTCCTGCATCCCGACGACCGCCAGCGCGTGCAGGCGAGCATCTCCGGCGCGCTCGAAAAGGGCGGCCACTTCAGCTACGACGAACGCATCCTCCGCCCGGACGGCAGCGTGCGGCACCTGCAAAGCACCGGCGAGGTGGTGCGCGACGAGAGTGGACAGCCAATCCGCATGCTCGGCGTCTGCCTCGACGTGACCCAGCGCGTGAACGCGCAAGGCGCGCTCGAAGAGACACGCGAACAGCTCGCGCAGTCGCAGAAGATGGACGCGCTCGGCCAACTGACCGGCGGCATCGCCCACGATTTCAACAATCTTCTGATGATCGTTTCCGGCTATGCGCAGATCCTGCAGCGGCTGTTGACGGAAGCTAAGGACGTGCAGGCGGTGGAGGCGATCCGCGCCGCCGCCGACCGCGGCGAGCGTCTCACGCGGCAATTGCTTGCGTTCTCGCGCCGCCAACAATTGATGCCGGTGGTCGTGGACTTGCGCGCGCGGATCGACGCGGTGCGCGACATGCTGGCGCCCTCGCTGCACGGCAATATCCGTTTCGTCAGCGACATCGAGAACGCGCTTTGGCCGGTGGAGGTCGATCTCAGCGAGCTCGAACTGGCGCTGGTCAATATTGCCGTCAACGCGCGCGACGCCATGCCGGACGGCGGGACCATCACCTTGCAGGCGCGCAATCTGGTGCTGCGTCCGAGCTCCGCCGGGCCGCTGGAAGGCGATTTCGTCGCGTTGGCCATTGCGGATACCGGCTCCGGCATTGCGCCGGAAGTGGTTGGACGGGTATTCGAACCGTTCTTCACCACCAAGCCGGTCGGCAAGGGCACGGGCCTCGGCCTCTGCCAGGTGCACGGATTCGCCAATCAATCGGGCGGGGCCGTGACGGTGACGAGCGAGCAGGGCAAAGGCACCACGGTCACCATCCTATCTACCGCGCAGCCACGGCGCGCTGCCGGCCGATGCCGGTGACCGGGCGGCCCGCGCCTGTGCCGGCGCATGGCACGGTGTTGCTGGTGGAGGACAGTAGCGAAGTCGCGGAAGTGACCGTCACCCTGGTCGAGCAGCTCGGCTATCGCGTGGTGCGCGCGGCAAACGCCGCCGATGCGCTGCGCCATTTGCAGGACGGCGCAAAGATCGATCTGGTGTTCTCCGACATCGTGATGCCGAGGGCGATGAACGGCATTGCGCTGGCGTCCGCCTGCCGCGAGCGCTTTCCCGACATCGCTGTTCTGCTGACCACCGGCTTTACTGACGCCGCGCAGGCGCCCGACGTCCGTTTCGATATCCTGCGCAAGCCGTTTGAATTGTCTGCGCTGCAACGCGCCATCGACGCCGCCTTGCGCGCCCGCCGCCGCGAGGCGCGGACGAAAATTGGATGAAACACTTTGCCATTCGGGGCGCGGGCGTTAGCCCGCGAACCCGGAAGACATTTTCAGAATCTGCATCTGGATTCCGGGTCCGGCGCTCAGGCGCCGTCCCGGAATGACAAGAGGAATATCACGCGCCCGGGCGCACGATCCGCTTGATCTTATCCATGGTGTAGTCCTGTCCGTTGACGGACAGGCGCGGCGGGGTTTGCGTCAGATCGACCGAGTCGACGGGCGCTTCCACCTCGGTCGAGATGCCGATGGACTGCTTGTTGGCGTCAGTCGCAGTCACCGACATCGTGTAGGCGCCGTCCGGCCACAGCTTGCCGTTATTGCCGCGGCCGTCCCATGCGAAGGCCTGGCTGCCGGGCTGCACGCCGAAGGTACCGCTATAGGCGGTCTGGCCGGTCGAATCCTTGATAGTGACGCTGGCGGTAGCGGGTTTGCTGACGTTGAAGGTCCAGTTGGCCTTGCCATTGGCAAGCTGCGCGGTCGAGCCATCGACCACCACGGTCGAGCCGACATAAGCGAGCGCGGTGGTCTGCTGTGCGCTCTGCTCCAGCGACACCAGGCTGGAGAGCTGATCGTTCGACTTCATCGTCTGCTCGACCTGCGCGAATTGCACGAGCTGCTGGGTGAACTGGTTGGTGTCGAGCGGATCGAGCGGATTCTGGTTCTTGAGCTGTGTGGTCAGCAATTGCAGGAAGGTCGTGAAATTGCTGGCGATCATCTGATTGTCGACGGCGCTGGAAACCGTCGAGGCGCTGGTCGGGGTGGTCGGCACGACGGGTGTCGAGGTGATGGCGGTCATGCACGTTCCCTTTGTCTGGACATGATCTTTTCCGAAAACCGGTTCTGGCTTTTCGGGATCATGCGCTAGATTCGAATATCGATGCCGCCGCGGCGGGCGGCGTAGCGGCTTTGCGCGGTCTGCACTGCCTTGATGGCGGGCAGGGTGTCGTCTTCAATCACAATGCGAGTGCTGTCGGCGGCCGGACGGTCCGGCTGCGAATTGCTGTACTGATCGCGCAACGAGAACTGCAGGCCGTTGTCGGAGGTCTTCAGGCCGGCGTCCTGCAAGGCTCGTTGCAGCGTGGCGGAATCGCGCTGCAGCAAATCGAGCGTGTCGCGG
>DATCXE010000414.1:0-2771 GCA_036565985.1 Bradyrhizobium sp. | reverse complement strand
GCTCGAGCCGGATCGGGGAGGCGACGCCCTTGTACCAATCCTTCTCGATGATATCGCCGCGATGCAGCGTATGCGGATTGGTCAGCGCCTGGTCGATCTTCTGTACCGGGCCCGCCGGCAGGCCGGCCGCGAGCAGGCGATTGCACAGCGGTTCCGCCTCGTGCTGGCTGAACACGGCGGCGAGTTCGGCGCGCAGCGCGTCGCGGTTGGCGATGCGGTCCTTGTTGCGGGCAAAGCGCGGATCGGTGCCGAGTTCGGGCTTGCCGATTTGCTTGGCGAGCTTGCGGAAGGTGCCGTCATTGCCGACGCCGATGAAGATGTTGTCGGTCTTGGTCGGAAAGATCGCGTATGGCACGAGATTGGGATGCTCGTTGCCGGTCAGTCCCGGCGGCTTGCCATGCATGAAAAAATTCGCGGTGTGCGGATGCATGATCGCAAGGCCGGTCTCGTACAGCGTCGTTTCCAGAAACTGGCCGAGGCCCGAGCGCTGCCGCTCCGAGAGCGCCATCAGGATGCCGATCGCTGCGTAAAGCCCGGTGGTGATGTCGACCAGAGGAACGCCGATCCGCATCGGTCCGCTCTCCGGCGAGCCGGTGGCCGCGATCATGCCGGTCATGGCCTGGATGATCGCGTCATAGCCGGGATTGCCGCCGCGCGGGCCGTCGGCGCCGAAGCCGGAAATCCGGCAATGCACGAGACGCGGAAAGCTCGCGCGCAGCACGTCGTTGCCGATACCCCATTTTTCGAGCGTGCCCGGCTTGAAGTTCTCGATCAGGACGTCGGCGGTCTCCAGCATTTTCAGCAGCACGGCGCGTCCGCCCTCGGAGGCCAAGTCGAGCCCGATCGAACGCTTGTTGCGGTTGATGCCGACGAAATAGGCCGCGTCCTCCTCGTGGAAGGGAGGGCCCCAGTCGCGCACCTCGTCGCCGGCCGGCGGCTCGACCTTGATGACGTCAGCGCCGTGGTCGGCAAGGATCTGCGTGCAATAGGGGCCGCCGAGCACGCGCGTAAGGTCGACGACGCGCAGGCCGGTCATTGCGCCGGGAGCGGCTTGTGGACTCATGAAAACAACCTTCGCTCAGGATGAGAATGGAATTCCCTGAGCTAGCGGTCTTCCGGCGCGGCAGCAATGGCTTCGCGCGCACAGGCGCATGACGGGACGTCAGCGCGACATTTTCTGTGGGGCGGATGGCCCGCCCGTGGCGGGCCATCCGGATGCCGGCGTTACACAACCGTCAGGCGCACATCCACGTTGCCGCGGGTGGCGTTGGAGTAGGGGCATACCTGATGCGCCTTCGCGACCAGCGCTTCCGCTTCCGCCTTGGGAACGCCGGGCAGCGAGACGACGAGGTCGATATCGAGGCCAAAGCCGCCTTCCGAACGCGGTCCGATGCCGACCGTGGAGGTCACCGTGGCATCCGCAGGCACCTTCGGACCGCCCTGCGAGGCGACGAACTTCATCGCGCCGATGAAGCAGGCGGCATAACCGGCCGCGAACAGCTGCTCGGGATTATTGCCGGCGCCACCGCCGCCGCCGAGTTCCTTCGGAGTGGCGAGTTGGACGTCGAGCGCGCCATCGAGCGTCGCGGCGGTGCCATCGCGGCCGCCGGTGGCCTTGGCGCTGGTCTTGTAGAGCACGTTCACGGACATGTCGGTCTCCCTTGGTTTGCCGTTTCGATGCTGTTATATTGCGCACAATTAGATTGTATACAATCTATTTATTGCAAGGCGCGCAATTCAATTGTATGCAATTGAAATCAAGCGCTTGGAGGCCCGGATCATAGGTGGCACGCTGCCTGATGACGAGGTTGTGATGGCTAGAAAACACGCGGCCGACATGCCGCTCAGGCTCGACAATCAAATCTGCTTTGCGGTGTATTCCACCGCGCATGCGTTCAACCGCGTCTATAAGCCGCTGCTCGACCAGCTCGGGCTGACCTATCCGCAGTATCTCGTGATGCTGGTGCTGTGGGAGCAGGATGGCGTGCCGGTCAAGGACATCGGCGAGCGCCTGTTCCTGGATTCCGGCACGCTGACGCCGCTGCTCAAGCGGCTTGAGGCAGCCGAACTGATCAAGCGAACGCGCAGCACGGAAGACGAGCGGCAGGTGCTGATCGCACTTACGGCCAAGGGCGACGCGCTGCGCGAGAAAGCGCGCTCCGTGCCGCAATCGATCCTCGCGGCGTCAGCCTGCTCCGTCGGCGAACTGGTGACGATGAAGAACGAGATCGTCGCGCTGCGCGATAGGTTGAATAAGGTGTTGGGGGAGTAAAGCGCCGGTCAATTCGCGCGCGGTCAGAAGTGCTTCTTCGCGAACGCGCGCCCCGAGCCAGACTTTAGGTATTTCTCGAACGCTACGGCAAGTTGCGCGTCGCTGAAGGCGAAATAGGTGCGTATCCGCCAAGGCTTGTATTTGGACGTGTGGGGCACCTCCCCCGCATTGTACTTCGCCAAGCGGGCTTTCAGGTCATCGGTGATTCCGACGTAAAAGTGTTCGGAATCGAGACTTTCAAGGATGTAGACGTATTTCATGCTGTCCCCCTGCCGGGAGGATACATGAGCAATTCATCGATACAGAAGCAGATTACCTCGGCCCGCCGTCGCCCTTCGGGCTATGGCGTGGCAGCCTTCGCTCACTTCGCTACGAGGGACTTCCCGGGCTTGCCCAGCCGAAGCTCGCGAAGCGAGCGAAGGCTGGTGGAGCCAGGCGGGATCGAACCGCCGACCTCTTGCATGCCATGCAAGCGCTCTCCCAGCTGAGCTATGGCCCC
>DATCXE010000398.1:0-2744 GCA_036565985.1 Bradyrhizobium sp. | reverse complement strand
CTGCGTGCCGACGGGGCGCTGGCGGCCTGATAGGACATAGGAGGGCCAGGTCATTGGCCGACCGGCGGTTTCAGTAAACATGAAAGAAAATGCATGTTTCCGCGTTCTGAGCTAGACGAAATCCAAAACATGCATTATTGTGCATATAACGAACCAAGCAAACCCCGAGAAAACGACAGAGGGTGGTCCCAATGGCTGGTGAAAAGCCCGGTGAAGATCGCGTCCTCGCAGGCGGCGCCAAGTACATCGATTTTCAAACCGATCCGTCGCGCTACCGGCACTGGAAACTCGTCGTCGAAGGCGACGTGGCCACCCTCACCATGGACGTCGACGAGAACGCCGGCCTGTTCGAAGGCTATCAGCTCAAGCTGAATTCCTACGATCTCGGCGTCGATATCGAACTCGCCGACGTCGTGCAGCGGCTGCGCTTCGAGCACCCCGAGGTGAAGGCGGTGGTGGTCCGCTCCGGCAAGAACCGGGTGTTCTGCGCTGGCGCCAATATCCGCATGCTGGCGGGGGCGACGCATGCCCACAAGGTCAATTTCTGCAAGTTCACCAACGAGACCCGCAACGGCCTGGAAGATTCCTCGGAGAATTCCGGGCAGCGCTTCATCACCGTCGTCAACGGCACCGCGGCCGGCGGCGGTTATGAACTGGCGCTCGCGACCGATCACATCATTCTCGCCGATGACGGCGCCGCCGCCGTGGCGCTGCCGGAAGTGCCGCTGCTGGCGGTGTTGCCGGGCACCGGCGGCCTGACGCGCGTGGTCGACAAGCGCAAGGTGCGCCGCGACCATGCGGATTTCTTCTGCACCATCGAGGAAGGCATCAAGGGCAAGCGCGCGGTCGCATGGCGGTTGGTCGACGAGATCGTGCCCAACAGCAAGCTCGAGGCCAAGGTCGCCGAGCGCGCCAAGGAATTCGCCGCGAATTCGAAGCGCAAGGGCAACGGCAAGGGGATCTCGCTAGCGCCGCTCGATCGCACCATCGACGATGCCGGCATCCGCTATGGCTTCGTCAGCGTCGACATCGATCGCGCGGCACGGATCGCCACGATCTCGATCAAGGCGCCGGAGACGGCCCCGCCCGCCGATATCGACGGCCTCGTGGCGCAGGGCGCGTCGTTCTGGCCGCTGCAGGTGGCGCGCGAACTCGATGACGCGATCCTGCATCTGCGCATCAACGAACTCGAAATCGCCATGCTGGTATTCAAGAGCCACGGCGATCCCGCCAACATCGTCGCCCATGATGCCTTCATCGAAGCCAACAAGGCGCACTGGCTGGTCAACGAGGTCAGGCACTACTGGAAGCGGGTGCTCAAGCGCATCGACGTCACCTCGCGCACGCTGGTGACGCTGGTCGAGCCCGGCTCCTGCTTCGCGGGCACGCTGGCCGAACTCGTGTTCGCCGCCGACCGCTCCTACATGCTGATCGGATCGCGGCAGGGCGACAACCGCAAGCCGCCGGCGCTCCAGCTCACGGCGATGAATTTCGGCCCCTATCCGATGAGCCATGGCCTGACCCGGTTGCAATCGCGCTTCCAGGCCGACCCGTCCGACCTCGACCGCGCGGAGGCCACCATCGGCACGACGCTCGACGCGGAGGAGGCCGAAGAACTCGGTCTCGTCACCTTCGCGCTCGACGACATCGATTGGGACGACGAGGTGCGGGTTTTCCTGGAGGAGCGCACGAGTTTTTCGCCCGACGGCCTCACCGGCATGGAAGCGAATCTGCGCTTCGTCGGTCCCGAGACCATGGAATCGAAAATCTTCTCGCGCCTGACGGCGTGGCAGAACTGGATCTTCCAGCGCCCCAACGCGGTCGGTGAAGACGGCGCGCTGCGCCGCTACGGCACCGGCCAGAAGGCGCAGTTCGATATGACGCGGGTTTGATTTCGTGTCCCGGGCGCTGCGCGGCACGCAAGTGACGCGCTGCAGAACCGGGACCCACGTGACTGGCATTGAACAGGTCCCGGCTCTGCGGCGCACCGCTTCGCGTCGCACCGCGTCCGGGACACGAGAGCGAGCAAGGAGCACGCCATGAACTTCATGAATGTCGACTATTCCACCAAGATTCCAAACAACGTCAATCTCAGCGAAGACCGCCAGGTGCTGAAGGCGCTCGAGGGCTGGCATCCCGGTTACATGGATTGGTGGGGCGACATGGGGCCGGAAGGCTTTCAGCAGTCGCTGGTCTATCTGCGCACCGCCTATTCGGTCGATCCGCGCGGCTGGGCCAAGTTCGACTACGTCAAGATGCCGGAATACCGCTGGGGCATTTTGCTGGCGCCGCAGGAAGAGAACCGCGTCATTCCCTTCGGCGAGAATTACGGCAAGCCGGCGTGGCAGGAAGTCCCCGGCGAGCACCGCGCCACGCTGCGCCGCCTGATCGTGATCCAGGGCGACACCGAACCCGCTTCCGTCGAACAGCAGCGCCATCTCGGCAAGACCGCGCCCTCGCTCTACGATCTGCGCAACCTGTTCCAGGTCAATGTCGAGGAAGGCCGCCATCTCTGGGCGATGGTGTACCTGCTGCAGAAATATTTCGGCCGCGACGGCCGCGAGGAGGCGGACGATCTGCTGCGCCGTCGCTCCGGCGATGCGGACAGCCCTCGCATGCTCGGCGCCTTCAACGAGGCGACGCCGGACTGGCTGTCGTTCTTCATGTTCACCTACTTCACCGACCGCGACGGCAAGATGCAGCTGCACTCACTCGCGCAGTCCGGCTTCGATCCGCTGTCGCGC
>DATCXE010000381.1:0-5962 GCA_036565985.1 Bradyrhizobium sp. | reverse complement strand
TGTTCTTGGCGCAGGCGCCAATCGACAGCGCTACCGCGACCACGGCCGCCAGCTTCCATCCCTGGAGGATACGCATCTGATATTTCATTCCGGAGCCTCCACGCTCACGTTTTTCGACTGTCATCCGGTCTACAGGGCGATGGTTAAGCGAACGTTCCGTCAACCTTGATGGAACCTTGCGGGACCCGATCAAATGCTGACAAACCGTGAAAAGCGACAGCGATAGTTAATGATTTGTAAATGTGGCGTGAGGGTGAAGGCAAGCGAACACCGGCGCCAATCACCAGATTTGGGGCCATGTCGCGGGCATTGGGACGAAATAGAGCCCGCCCCGGGCCCGATGACCAGCCCTCCCGGGCGGTGAAATCCCGACTTGCGGACGGCTGATTCGACCCGCCGTCCGCTCTCGTTCAGGAAGTCGGCCCCATCGCCGCTCGCCCGTAGTCGGGAACCGCCGTGGCCGACCGCACGCGGCGGGCGTTGGCGCGCTCGAACAGCATGCGCCGCTCGAACGCGGTCGAACGCATGATCGGGTAGCGCTCGAATACCTTTTCCTTCATCGCCGGAAAATCCGCCGCCATCAGCCCGACCGGCTTCAGCAGGCCCGGGAACATGCGGGGTTCAGCGATAGTGTCGTGCAGGAACACACGGCGATAGAACGCCTGGTGTTCGGCACGCACGATCGCCAGCCCGAGGTCGGCGTTGAAATATTCGCAAGCCATGTAGGCCAGACGCAGCGTCAGGTACGGGAGTTCCGGGAATCGCTTGACCTTGTCGGGGTCGGCGACGAAACGCGCTGGATCGATGATGACCTCGCCCCGATCGAGCCGGGGATGCAGGATTTCGCCGAAGGCTTCCGCCGAACAGGATTCCCGCCACTCCGAGGTCAGCACGCTGATACGAACGGAGCTGTAGAGCTGCCCGAACAGGTAGACGCCAAATGTCCAGGAATTCGGCAGGTCGTCATACTGATCGGTGACGCGCTGCTCGGGAGATTCTTTCACCGCCCCTTCGCGAAGGTAGGCGCGGTATCGAAGGTTGTAGATTTCTTCTTTTTCTTCGGGGGTTTGCGCCAGACGATAGTCGACTTGATCCAACAGGTCCGAACTTCGTCCAAAGGCCGTAGATCCGGCCAGGGACCTCATGCTGTACTCCTAACACTACAAGCAACTTCTACGAGCAGCTTTACGATTAACAGCTCGTTAACCGGATTGCAAAGGCTTAAGCAGGTTAGGGTTAACTTATGCGAGCAATCGCACAATCAACAGTTGTATCAGCTTGCAGCGGTCGAGGACTTCAGGCGATCGAGCGCGACGAAATTACCTTCAGCGGCTCTTCGGACGGCCGACGGCCGTGCGACACGTTCAGGAGCTGCCGGATCCGCGTCGCCGGGATCGGCGGGCTGAACAGATAGCCCTGCACTTCGCTGACCGTCCCATCGGCGCCGATCAGTTCGAGTTGCTCGTTGGTCTCGACGCCTTCGACCACGACCGTCATTCCGAGATCGGCAGACAGCCGCGCCACGCCACGCAGCAGCGTCAGCGGACGGTCGCTGTCGATCCCCTCCAGGAAGGAGCGGTCGATCTTCACTTTCTGCAGCGGGAAGTTATGCAGGTAACTGAGGCTCGAATAGCCGGTGCCGAAATCGTCGAGCGAGATCCGCACGCCGAGCGAATGCAGTTGCGACAGCACGTCGTGCGTCAGCTGCGTGTTCCGCAGCAGCGAGGATTCGGTGATTTCGATCTCGAGCCGGTTCGCGGCCAGGCCGGAGACCTCGAGCGCGTAGCGGACCTCACTCAGCACGTCGCGCTGATGGAATTGCTGCGGCGAGAAGTTGACCGCGACGCTGACGCCTTCAGGCCACTTCATGCACTCCATGCAGGCCTTGCGCAAAATCCAGCGGCCGAGGTCGACGATCAGGCCCATATCCTCGGCGACCGGAATGATGTCGACCGGGGAAACCGTGCCGCGAACCGGATGATTCCAGCGCAGCAGCGCTTCGCAGGTGGAGATGCGGCCCGATTTGACGTTGACCAGCGGCTGGTAGAACAGTTCGAATTCCTCGTTCGCCAGCGCCTTGCGCAGATCCAGTTCGAGGATGCGGCGGGATTCGACCACCTGCGCCATCTCGTCCCGGAAAAAACAGAACGTGCCGCGGCCATCCGCCTTGGCGCGGTACAGCGCCATGTCGGCGTTCTTGAGCAGCGTATCGGCGCTGACGCCGCGCGAGGTCATGGCGATGCCGACGCTGGCGCCGATCTCGACCAGATGATTGTCGATCTTGTAGCGCTCGCTCAGGCGATCGACGATGCGCCGCGCCAGACCCGCCGCGTCGTCGGCGGAATGGATATTCTGCTGGAACACAACGAACTCGTCGCCGCCGAACCGCGCCACGAAGTCCTCGGGCCGCAGCATCTCGCGCAGGCGGTCGGCCACCGCGCAAAGCAGCTGGTCGCCGCAGGGGTGACCGAGCGTGTCGTTGACCTGCTTGAACTGGTCGAGATCGACGAACAACAATGCCGACAAATGCTCGGCGCCTTGCTGGATCGCCAGCAGCCGCCCGATCTCGTCGCGGAAATTGACCCGGTTCGGCAGCGTCGTCAGTTCGTCGTAACGTGCCAGGTGACTGATCCGCGCTTCCGCGTTGCGGCGTTCGGTGATGTCTTCGACCAGGACGACCGCGCCGCCCCCGCTCATCGGCTGGAAGGTCCATGCCAGCGACCGGCCCCGCTGGACGTCGGGATCGGTGGTAATCATTTCGCCGGCCTGGGTGTTGACGATCTCCGACAGGATCATCTTGCCGCTGGCGGCCGTAATCGAATCCGAAGTGATGCAGGCTGCGATGATGTCGGGCGCGCCGGCGCCGCGCTGGATGAGATCGTCGGACAGATTCATCATCTCGCTGAAGCGGTGGTTCATCACCGCGAGCCGGCCGTCGGAGCTGAACATGCACAGGCCGTGCGGCATGTTGTTCAGCGCGGTATCGAACTGGCCGGCGAGCGCAGCTTCGCGGAAGCTCGACGTCAGCGCCTTGACGAAGATGGCGTGCAGGCTGAGGTTGATGCCCTTCAGGCCGATGAAGAACAGCGCCAGCAGCACGGCGAGGCTGATGTAGAAAAAATCGGCATGCGTCGCCAGCGCCAGCGACATCGGGCCGCAAGCCAGCAGGATGTGATACTGGATCAGCTTGGGACGGCCGTAATTGCGGGCGGCGCCGCCGGCGGTGTAGCCGACCGTCGCCGCGACGCAGATCATGTGCGCGACCGCGTCATTGTTGCCGAAAATCGTGAGGAAGCACCAGATGCCCAGCACGCCGGCGTAGACCATGGCGCCGATCGCATAGCGCGGCTCCAGGTGCTTGGCCTGCTCGAACGTCAGGACCTGGGTGCGCCGCTCGTATTTGCGCATGTGGAAGGCGCGCACCGTGCCGATGCCGATGATCAGCACCGCGCACGGCCACAACAGCACGTTGCCGGTCTTGAGCGCGGTCAGTACCGCACAGACGGCGCTGCTGACCGAGCCGATGAACATCGGCCAGAAGTTCTGGCACATGGAATCGACCAGCGCCGCATAGAGGACGGGCTCCAGCTCTTCCGTACTGCTTCGCTTTTTCTGGTCCACCAACTGCATCGGCAGCGCACGCGTCCTCTTCGGGTGCGTAGTTCTACCCGTCGCAGATGAAGTCTTTCTGAGCGAACATCGTTAGCGAGAGGTTGCTTTTCCTCCCGGGAGCGAAAATATGCCTTGAAAATCAGCACGCTAGGCAAAGTTTGCCGATTAACGATAGCGCGGGTTCCGGTCAGGACAATAGCGGCGACCATGCCGGATCGGACGCGAAACCAGGCGTTGGTACGCGCAGTTCGTTGCGACCTGAAATATCGACGGTGAACAGCGACGGTCCGCCGTTGCCGCCGGGATCGCGGAAGAACATCACCACCCGGCCGTTCGGCGCAAAGGTCGGACCTTCATTGTGGAAGCCGGAGGTGAGGATGCGTTCGCCCGAACCGTCGGTCTTCATGATGCCGATGGCGAAAGCGCCGCCGCCCTGCTTGGTGAAGGCGATGTAGTCGCCGCGCGGCGACCAGACCGGCGTCGAATAGCTGCCCTCGCCGAAGGAGATGCGTTGCGCCCCTCCCCCGTTGGCCGGCATGACGTAGATCTGCGGCTTGCCCCCGCGGTCGGACTCGAAGCAGATCCGGCTGCCGTCGGGCGAATAGGACGGCGAGGTGTCGATCGCCGGCGTATCGGTCAGCCGCGTCGTCGATTTCGAGCGCAGGTCCATCACGAACAGGTTGGAGTTGCCGCCCTGCTGCAGGCTCATGATGATGCGCTGGCCGTCCGGCGAGAACCGCGGCGAGAACGACATGCCGGGGAAATTGCCGACGATCTCGCGCTGTCCGGTCTCGATGTTGAACAGATAGACCCGCGGGTCGCCCTGCCCGAACTCCATGTAGGTGATTTCCTGGGTCGACGGCGAGAACCGCGGCGTCAGCACCAGGTCGGAGCCCCTGGTCAGGTATCTGACGTTGGCGCCGTCCTGATCCATCAGCGCCAGCCGCTTGACCCGGCGTTCCTTGGAGCCGGTCTCGTCGATGAACACGACGCGGCTGTCGAAATATCCCTTCTCGCCGGTCAGCCGTTCGTAGATCTGGTCGGAGATGATGTGCGCGATGCGCCGCCAGTATTCCGGCGAGGTGAAATATTGCTGGCCGGTGAGCTGCTGGGCGGTGTTGACGTCCCAGAGGCGAAACTCCGCTTTGAGGCGGCCGTCGCCCTGCCGCGTCATGCGCCCGGTCACCAGCGCCTGCGCATTGATCTGCTTCCAGCTCTGGAATTGCGGCGCGACGTCGATGTTGGAGATGCGCTCGATGTAGGCGGCCTGATCGATCGGCGCGAACAGCCCGCTGCGCTTGAGATTGTTGGTGATGACCTGGGACACGCCGGCGCCGACCTCGGCATCGCCGGGCGTACCCGCCACGAAATTCGGTATAGCGATCGGCAGCGGCGCGACGTCGCCGCCGGTCACCGGCACGCGCGCCTGTCCGAACGAGTGACGGGTGCTGCCGATGAGCAGGCCGGTCGACGCCAGCCCCGACAGGAGTTGACGACGATCCATGCGCAACATTGCATTGGCCGGCTTGTGCTCGCGTGACATCTGTTCTGCTCTTAACTTTCCAAGCTCTTGGCTTTCCACGCCGCTATTGGTCCCGATTGTCGAAAACGGGAATGAACGCCTGCCACTCGGTAAAAAACGCCGGAGGCAGACGGTAGGGCGCGCATTCGATAATCGCGCGCAGGCCGCTCTCGAGGAATACACGCTGGTAGCCCGTGGTCGCGGAGGAGACCGCGACCGGCATCGCCTCGAGCGTGCCATCCCGCTTGAGCTTGATATTGTACTCGACCTCGAACCGCGCCGCCTCGAGGCCGCCATACGGCTTCTTCCAGCAGCGCAGCACCTGCTCCTTGAACATCGAGCCCCATGTCGCGGAATTGTTCGCGGCCGCTCCCTTCGCAAGACCAAGGGCCGCGTTCGAATTCAGCGTGTCGCCGGTGGCCGCCTGTCGCGACGGGTCGCGCTTGTCGAGCAGGGCCGCGATCTTGGACTGATCGAAGGTCCGCTCCTTCGGCTTCTGCGGCTCAGGGGGCTTCGCCGCCTGGACCGGCTTCGGCGGCGGCGGTTTCTTTTCTTCCTTCTTGATCGCTTCGGCGATCGGGTCGGGCTTCACCGGATCCGGCTTCTTCTCGACAGGCTTCGGCTCCTGCTTCGGCTCTTCCTTCGGCTTCTCGACGACCTTCGGCGGGTCGGGTTTCTTCTCGACCGGCTTTTCCTCGACCTTCGGCTGAGGCGTCGGCGCGGTCTCGGTCACGACCGGCGCCTTCTCGGTGACCTTGCCGACGGCATCGTCGACGGGCTTGGCTTCGGCGACCTTCTCGACCAGCGGCTTCGGGTTTTCCTTTTTGC
>DATCXE010000324.1:0-7890 GCA_036565985.1 Bradyrhizobium sp. | reverse complement strand
CGGCTGGTCGAGACCGCGAAGGCGATCGCGCCTGCCGCTAACCCGCGGCCCGCGGCGCCTCGGGCTTGAACTGCACGATCGGCGGCTTGGCGTTGAGGCCCTCGACCTGGAAGCCGGCCACACGCTTGTAGTTGGCCGCGATGTCTTCCAGTTCCTTCAGCGACAGCACGTCGGTCACGACGTTGTAGCCGTGGGGCGCGCGCTCTTCGACCATCTGCATCACCTGCTCGGGGCCGTTGCGACGGTTGAGCATCACGAGGTCGGTGGTGGCCGGCCGGCGCTCGGCTTCATAGGCCACCAGCGCGGCGTTGGTCGTGCCCCTTGCCAGGATCTCGCGGGTGAGGACGCGGGCGTCCAATATCGCCTGCGATGCGCCGTTGGAGCCGATCGGGTACATCGGATGCGCGGCGTCGCCCATCAGCGTGACGCGGCCGAACGTCCATTGCGGAATCGGATCGCGGTCGACGAGGGGATATTCGTAGGCGTGCGGGCAGTTCTCGATCAGGCCGGGCACGTCGAGCCAGTCGAATTTCCAGTCCTTGAACCAGGGCAGAAACTCCTCGAGCTTCGCGGCCCGGTTATAGTCCTCGCGCCGCCACTGATAGGTCGGCGGCATGTGCCGCTCCGCCACCCAGTTGATCCTGAACTTGCCGGCGCCGTCTGCGTCCTTCGAAATCGGATAGCAGACGAATTTCAGGATCTCGTGGCCGGCCATGATCATGGTGCGGCCGGAGAGAAAGGCGTCGCTGTCGGTAATGCCGCGCCACAGGATGCGTCCGTTCCAGATCGGCGGACCTTCGCCGGGATAAAGCTTTTCGCGAATTGCCGAGTGGATGCCGTCGGCGGCGATCAGCAGCGCGCCGTCGTGGTGGCCCGCCGATCTGCCGGTGGCCTTGTCGATGAATTCGGCGCGGACGCCGCTATCGGTCTCAGTCCAGGAGGTGAGATGGTGGCTGGTGAGGATGTTCTCCCTGCCCAGCCGTTCGATCGCGGCATCGAGCAGGATCTGCTGCAGCGTGCCGCGATGGATCGAAAATTGCGGCCATTTGTAGCCGGCTTCGATGCCGCGCGGCTCGCTCCAGATCGGCTTACCGTGCTTGGAGAAATAGGCGAGTTCCATGGTGCGCACGGCTGACTTGTCGAGGCGGTCGTGCAGGCCGAGTTCGATCAGCTCGCGCACCGCATGCGGCAGCACGTTGATGCCGACGCCGAGCGGCTTCAGCTCGGAGACGCTTTCGAAGATTTTGGCGGGTACTCCGATCTGGTGCAGGCTGAGCGCCAGCGTCAGCCCGCCGATGCCGCCGCCGGCGATGAGTACGGTCATGTTACGTCCCTGTCTCCTGCTTCTTGGGCGTCATGACATGAGGGGCGGCAGTGGGCAACTGCGAAGGCACGGCGGGTTTCCCCGGCGCGCTCCGGGGGTGGACGGCACAGGGGCATGCCGCTAACGTCCGGCTTTCCCATGAGGATGGCCATGTTCAAGCTCTACTACGCCCCCGGCACCTGCGCGCTGGCTTCGCATATCGCTTTGGAGGAGGCCGGCGCCTCCTACACGGCGGAGCGTCTCGACTTCAAGAACAGCCAGCAGACCACCCCGCAATATCTCGCGATCAATCCGAAAGGGCGCGTACCCGCGCTGGTGACGGACCGCGGCACCTTGACGGAAACGCCGGCCATCCTAGCTTTCATCGCGAGCAGCTTCCCGAAAGCGAAGCTGGCGCCCGATGATCCCTTTGCGTTTGCGCAAGCGCAGTCCTTCAACAGCTATCTCTGCTCCACGGTGCACATCAACCACGCGCACAAGATGCGCGGCTATCGCTGGGCGGTGGATGAGTCCTCATTCGCCGACATGAAGCGCAAGATACCCGAAACCATGGCCGCGAGCTTTGCGCTCGTCGAGCGCGACATGCTGAAGGGGCCGTGGGTGATGGGCGAGCAGTACACGATCTGCGACCCCTATCTCTTTACGCTCTCCGGCTGGCTGGAGGGCGACGGCGTCGATCTCGCGACGCTGCCGAAGGTGGCCGCCCACCGCAAGCGGATGTCGGAGCGGCCGGCGGTGCAGAAGGTGCTCGCGGCCGAGAAGGGCTGAGATCGCGTATCAGACCTCATCCTGAGGAGCCGCGCAGCGGCGTCTCGAAGGATGAATGGCACCAGCGGGGCCACATGGTTCGAGACGGCGCTTTCGCGCCTCCTCACCATGAGGATTTGGCATCTATGACGCAGCCTTCTTCCCCCGCTCCATCTCGCGGCCGATGCC
This sequence comes from Bradyrhizobium sp., assembly GCA_036565985.1. Taxonomy (GTDB): domain Bacteria; phylum Pseudomonadota; class Alphaproteobacteria; order Rhizobiales; family Xanthobacteraceae; genus Bradyrhizobium. The sequence continues at coordinate 5,630 of DATCXE010000324.1, read as the reverse complement.
GAGCATGATGCTGCGCAGCCAGATCGATCCGGGATCCATCTGGGCGCGGGTCGGGTAGAACATGTACTGCTCGTCGATGCCGGGATCGATCGGCGGCGCGATCGTTGCCAGCGACAATTGCTTCGACAGCGCGCCGATCAGGCGCCGCGGCACGAAGGCGACGAGATCGGTGCGCGCGGTGACGTGCAGCGCCTCGATATAGCCGGGCACGACGAGGGCGATCCGCCGCTCGATGCCGTTGGAGCGCAACCAGCCGTCGATCAGATCCTCGCTCTGGCCGCGGATCACGACCGCGACATGGCGCGCGTCGAGAAACGCCTCCAGCCGCTTCAGCCGGGCGCCGACGGGGTGGCCGCGCCGGACCGCGAGCGCATCGCTGTCGATGTAAAGCCGCTGCCGGTGAAATCCGGCGAAGGCATTGCCGATCGAGATCACCATGTCGATGGTGCGGGCGAATTCCGCCGTGAAGATCGCAGGCCCCCGCCACGGCACCACGTCGATCCGGACGTTCGGCGCCAGTTTCGTGATCTTCTCCATCAGCGGCGGCATCAGCAGTTCGACGGCAAGATCGGGCATCATCAGGCGAAACTGACGCTCGCTTCGGGCGGCGTCGAAATCGTCGGGGATGAACAGCGAGCGCACCTGGTCCAGCGCCTGCGCCAGCGGAGCGCGCAATGCCAGCGCCCGCGGCGTCAGCTCCATCCGCGCGCCGGTCCGCACCAAAAGGGGATCGCCGATCAGGTCGCGCAGGCGCTGCAGCGCGTGGCTCGCCGCCGGCTGCGATAGCCCGATCCGCATCGCCGCGCGGCTGACATTGGCCTCCCTGAGCAGCGCGTCGAGCGCGACCAGCAGATTGAGGTCAAGCGAATTTAAATTCATGAAACGAATATATATCATATTCGCTATCGATTGGAAGAATGGCGTCCCGCGCGCGATGATCTGCTGACAGATCAAAGGAGAAGCCGCCATGAGCGCAGCAGCGAACAAGAAACTGGTGCAGCAGGTCTACACGGATTCCGCCAACCGGAGCGGGACCACGTTCGTCGACAACCTTGCCGAGGACGCGACCTGGGTCGTCACCGGGCAATATTCGTGGTCGCATGAATTCAGGGGGCGCGATGCGATCAACAATGGCCTGATGGGCCATTTCCGCTCGTTCTTCGCCGTGCGGCCGCGCACCGTGGCGTTCAACTTCATCGCGGAAGGCGACTACGTCGTGGTCGAGGCCCGCGGCGACAACGTCACCAAGGCAGGTGAGCGCTATGACAACCATTATTGCATGGTCTGGCGGATCGAGGACGGCAGGATCAAGCAGATCAAGGAATACTGCGATTCCGCGCTGGTCGAGCGCGTGCTCGGGCCGTTCCCGGCAGAGCGGAAGCAGGCGGTTGCTGTGTAGGTCCTGAACCCCCATGGTGAGGAGGCGCAAAGCGCCGTCTCGAACCATGAGAGCCCCGATGCCGCCATCCTTCGAGATGCACGCTGCGCGTGCTCCTCAGGGTGAGGTCTGACAGTGGCTTGTAGGGTGGGCACGGCGCTTTGCGCCTTTGCCCACCGACTACGACTTTCTCTCGCCCGTTCAGGCGGCCTTGATTCCGAGATGCCTGAACATGTTGCCGCGGGCTTCGTCGTCCATCTCGGCCTTGAACTTGAAGCTGTCCTTCAGCGCGATCGCCTTGGCCGCCGCAGGCCGGGCCGAGATCTCGTCGACCAGCTTCTTGACGTTGGTATATTTCGCGACCGCGTCCTCGCCGAGAACGAAGGGGATCATGCGGGCCCAGCCCCACACGTCCATGTCGACGATGGTGTAGGTGTCGCCGACCATGTAGCGGCGGTTGGCGAGATGGTCGTTGAGAATGCCGAAATGCCGCTGCGCCTCGAACTGGTAGCGGTTATGGGCGTAGTCGATCTTCTCCGGCGCGAAATGCTTGAAGTGGACGGCCTGACCGGAATAGGGACCGACGCCGGTGGCGGCGAACATCAGCCAGGACAGCAACTCGCCGCGGTTGGCCGGTGTGTTCGACGGCAGAAACTTGCCGGTCTTTTCCGCCAGATAGAGCAGGATCGCGTTGCTGTCGAAAACCTTGACGCCGTCGTCGTCGATGGCCGGCACCTTGGCGTTCGGATTGATGGCGAGATATTCCGGCTTGAACTGGTCGCCCTTGCGGGTGTCGACGGCGACCGGCTCGTAGGCGATGCCGGCTTCCTCGAGGAAGAGCGCGACCTTGGTCGGGTTGGGTGATCCGTTGAAGTAGAACTTGAGCATTCAGAATTCTCCCTGCTCTCGTTGCCGACATAAAGTCGGGGCGCGGCGGCACTGCCGCGGGCAAGGATGTCCATGCTCAAATTTTGGCGGGAAGCGCAAGCGACGAGTTTGTGAAAGCCGTAATGCAATGCCGATCGAAGGAGATCCGGGACGCGGTCAGCCGTAGACGAAGACGCCGTAGAGCCCGGCGGCGGCAAGCCCGGCGCCCGCGACGATCATGGTAACGGCAAAGCGAGTTTCCGACCGCAGGTTTGTACGCTGGATCGCGCGTTCGGTGCCGCGGGTATAGCCGTGGACGATGATCTGCTCGCTATAGGCGCTATTGGACTCGAGCACGTCGGTCAGGCCGACGGAGGCGAGGAGAATGCCGAGGATGACCAGCCCGGCAGGACCCATCAGGCTCAACAACAGCATCGGAAACACGCCGATCAGGAAGACCGGCAGCAGCGGCAGCACGATGAGCGACTCGGAGTTTCGCGAGCGCATTGGAAAATCTCTGACGGACAATTGCCCGAAGCATACTCGAAAATGAGAGCGAAATCGCGCGCGATCATGACACGGCGGCCATGCCGGCTGTTCCCGGAAACTGCGCATGCCGTGGGCACGGGCGCATCTCGCGGCACGGCGGCCATCACCGCTATGCATGTTGTCGTGCGTTGCGGCGCTCGCCGTGTGCTCCAGGCCAGGGAGGCCCGGGAGCCGTTAGCCCACCGCCATTTCGGAGCGGATTTCGGCGCGGAGTTCGTCGATCAGCCGGAGGCCGTTCTTGGTCTCGACGTGCCAGAAGGTCCAGCCGTTGCAGGCGGGCGCGCCCTGCGCCACGGCGCCGATGCGGTGGATCGAGCCGACCTTGTCGCCGAGCATGATGGCGCCGTCGGCCCGGACCAGGGCGCCATGGCGCTTCTTGGAATCGACGAGTTTCGTGCCGGGTGGAATCATGCCGCGCTCGATCAGTTCGGAGAACGCCACGCGGGGCGCGTCGCGCGCGGTCATGAAAGGCGCCAGCGTCGCCTCGGGCAACGGTTCGATCGCCGCGATGCGCGCTTCAGCCGCTTTCGCATAGGTCTGGTCGCGCTCGAAGCCGATATAGCGGCGGCCAAGACGCTTTGCCACGGCGCCGGTGGTGCCGGTGCCGTTGAAGGGATCGATCACGAGGTCGCCAGGCTTCGACGACGACAGCAGCACGCGCGCCAGGAGGCCCTCGGGCTTCTGGGTCGGGTGCACCTTCTTGCCGTCGGCGCCCTTGAGGCGCTCTTCGCCGGTGCAAAGCGGAATCAGCCAGTCGGAACGCGCCTGCACATCCTCGTTGGCGGCCTTCAGCGCTTCGTAGTTGAACGTATACCCCTTGGCCTTTTCGTCACGCGCGGCCCAGATCATGGTCTCATGCGCGTTGGTGAAGCGGCGGCCACGGAAATTCGGCATCGGATTGGACTTGCGCCAGACGATGTCGTTGAGGACCCAGAAGCCGAGGTCCTGCATGATCGCGCCGACGCGGAAAATATTGTGATAGGAGCCGATCACCCACAGCGTCGCCGACGGCTTCATGATGCGGCGGCAGGCGAGCAGCCAGGCGCGGGTGAAGTCGTCATAGGCGGCGAAGGATGAGAACTTGTCCCAGTCGTTATTGACCGCATCGACATGGGATTCGTCGGGGCGCTTGAGATCGCCCTTCAGCTGCAGGTTATACGGGGGATCTGCGAACACCAGATCGACCGAACCGGCTGGAAGCTTCGACATCTCGGCGACGCAATCGCCGACGACGATACGAGCGCTGGAATCGTACTCGAATTTGGTGCGGGGCGCCCTTGCAGACGCCCCGCGACGCGACACAACCATGACTCAATTACTCTGACTCAGGCGACGCTGCCGGCGACGCGGGACTAAACAACCGACTGGCCACACATTGACCCGGCAAAGTAAAAATCGACTTAATCGGTATTGTTGCTGAGAAGAGATTGCCCAGAAAGATTGCGGGCTTGGATGTACTAGGCAATATTTGCCGGACGGGTTATTGATTAATGGAATGGAAATTTTACGTGACTGCTGCGTTAGGTATTTGGGTCAACAGCCGGGATGAGGAAATACCGCCATGCGTTACGATGATTTTCGCCGCAGCGACCAGATCGATGATCGTCGCGACGACGGCGGTGGCGGAATGGGTGGCGGTGGCGGCTTCGGCCTGCCGATGGGCGGCGGTGGGCTCGGCATCGGCACCATCATCATCCTCGGCCTCGTCGGCTACGCCTTCGGCATCGACCCGCGCATCCTGATCGGCGGCGCTGAAATTATCACCGGCGGCAACCAGGCGCCGACCTATCAGACCGATCGACGTTCGGGACCGGCCAAGACCGGCGCGCCAACGGATGAGGTCGGCAGCATGATCGCCGGTATTCTCGGCGAGATCGACGACCGCTGGAGCGAGATCTTCCAGGCCAGCGGACAGAATTATACGGGGCCGCGCATCGTACTGTTCAAGAACGCCACCAATGGCGGACGCTGCGGCATGGCGCAGTCGGCGATGGGGCCGTTCTACTGCCCGCCGGACAAGCAGATATTCCTCGACACCAGTTTCTTTCGCGAGGTCGAGACGCGTTTTCGCGGCTGCTCGGGCAGCGCGTGCAAGTTCACGACGGCCTACATCATTGCACATGAGGCGGGCCATCACATCCAGAACCTGCTCGGCATCCTGCCGCGCGCGATGCAGTTGCAGCAGGCCGGCAGCAAGGCGGAAGCCAACGCGCTGCAGGTCAAGGTCGAGCTGCAGGCGGATTGCCTGTCCGGCGTCTGGGTCAACCGCGAGGCAAAGAAGCGGCCGGGCTTCCTCGAAGAGGGCGACATCGACGCGGCATTGCGGACGGCATCCGCGATCGGCGACGACACGTTGCAGCGGCAGGCGACGGGCAGGGTGGTGCCCGACAGCTTTACCCACGGCTCGGCGGCGCAGCGCAAGCAATGGTTCATGACCGGCTTCCGCGAGGGTACGGTGCAGGCCTGCAACACGTTTGCTGCGGGAGCGGTACAATAATCTCGCGCCCGGATGCAGCGCAGCGCGTTAGCGTTGCGCTGCTGGTCCGGGGCCCATGACGCTCAGAAGGAAAACAGGTCCCGGCTCTGCGGCGCATCGCTTGCGCGCTGCACCGCGTCCGGGACGCGGGGAAAGTCGAAATGTCCTCCATCGACGAATCAAAACAATTCGTGCCGCTGAACATCGCAGTGCTGACGATCTCGGACACGCGCGCGCTGGCCGATGACAAGTCGGGCACCACGCTGGCTGACCGGCTGACCGCCGCCGGTCACCACCTGGCCGCGCGCGAGATCGTCACCGACGATGTCGATGCGATCCGCACGGTCATCCGGCGCTGGA
>DATCXE010000316.1:0-2088 GCA_036565985.1 Bradyrhizobium sp. | reverse complement strand
ATCGACATCCGAGGCCAGCGGCACCTTGCGCATATGGACTTTGAGGATCTTCTCGCGGCCCGAGAGATCGGGATTGGGCACGACGATCTGACGGTCGAAACGGCCGGGACGCAGCAGCGCGGGATCGAGCACGTCGGGACGGTTGGTGGCGGCGATCAGGATGATGCCTTCGTTCGCCTCGAAGCCGTCCATCTCGACCAGCAACTGGTTGAGGGTCTGCTCGCGCTCGTCATTGCCGCCGCCGAGACCGGCGCCGCGATGACGGCCGACCGCGTCGATTTCGTCGATGAAGATGATGCAGGGCGCGTTCTTCTTGGCCTGCTCGAACATGTCGCGCACGCGCGACGCGCCGACGCCGACGAACATTTCGACGAAGTCAGAACCCGAGATCGTGAAGAACGGCACGTTGGCTTCGCCCGCAACCGCACGCGCGATCAGGGTCTTGCCGGTGCCGGGAGGGCCGACCAGCAGCACCCCGCGCGGAATCCGTCCGCCGAGCCGCTGGAACTTTCCGGGATCGCGCAGAAACTCGACGATCTCCTGCAGGTCCTGCTTGGCCTCGTCGACACCGGCGACGTCCTCGAAGGTGACGCGTCCATGCGCTTCGGTCAGCATCTTGGCGCGCGACTTGCCGAAGCCCATCGCCTTGCCGGCGCCGCCCTGCATCTGCCGCGACAGGAAGATCCAGACGCCGATCAGCGCGATGAAGGGCAGCCAGGAGACCAGCAGCGACACGAACCACGGCACGTTGTCGCCGGGCGGCTTGGCAGTGATCTGGACCTTGGCATCATAGAGGCGCTTCACCAGCGTCGGATCGCTGGGCGCATAGGTCTGGAAGCTCGAGCCATTGGTGAAGGTGCCGTGAATGTCCGGCCCCTGGATCACCACATCGCGCACGCGGTTCTGGTCTACCTCGCTCAAGAGCTGCGAGAACGAAATGTCCTGCGAGGACGCGCGCTGACCCGGGTTCTGGAAAAGCGTGAAGAGTGCCAACAGCAGCAAGACAATGATGACCCAGAGGGCGAAGTTGCGCAGATTGGCGTTCATTGATCTTCCTTCGTGGTCGCGCGGATCGCGGCCTTTGTCCTTGGCAGTAACCCTGAATATTCTTTTTGGGTAGTGAGGCGAGAATCCCCGGTCCACTGCAACACAATCTAGGTGGCGCCCCGGTCGATGCCAAGGGAACCACACAGGACTATTTAACGCATATTAGCGGAATTCCGGGTCAAAAAATGGCGTAAAATCCGGGGTTTCCACGGGGTGGTTAAGACAGGTTGCGGGAATACGCCGGGATATCAAGGTATCGGGCCGTTTCTCACGATTTCCGGCCACGCCGCAGCGGCGCCGGGTCGACATGAATTCGTCCGCCGCTCAGGCTGATCGCCGCCCCGGCCAGAGTCTGCTTCAGTCTGGGCTGCTTGTCGCCGCCGGCAATGGCCCGGTCCAGTGCCGCCAGCAGCGCTTCCAGCTTGCCGAGTTCAGCAGTCCCCTCGTGGCCGGCCCGGTCGATCGCGCGCTTGAGCAGCCTGAGGCGGATCTCCTCGGGCAGGCCGGCAAAAGCCACGGCATCGAATCCAAAGCGCCAGGCGTCGTCCCGGTCCCTCAGGGCAAGGTAACGCTCGGCACCATCGACCAGCACTTCGATCGCGGCGTTGGCCCGCGCCAGCCGTGAAGCCAGTCGCGCCAGGCTGCGGCTGTCACCCCCCTCCTCCGCCAGAGCTGGCATCAACGCGCGCAACCGCGGACGCGTGAAGTTCGTGTCGCTGTTGGTCGGATCGTCGGCGAAGTCGATCTTCGCCTTGCCAAGCGTCGCAACGAGCCGGGATTTCGGGATGTCCAGCAACGGCCGCGCCAGCCACACGCCGTCCCGCTCGGTCTCGCGCGCCATCGCCGCGAGACCGGCGATGCCGCTGCCGCGCAGCATCCGCATCAACAGCGTCTCGGCCTGATCGTCCCGCGTATGCGCGGTGAGGATATGCGTCGCGCCACTCGCCCGCGCTGCCTGCGCCAGCAGGCGATAGCGCGCCGCACGCGCCGCGGCCGGCAATCCGGTCTTCGGTTTGATGCCGCTCCAGCGCAGCGTGCGGT
>DATCXE010000314.1:0-4463 GCA_036565985.1 Bradyrhizobium sp. | reverse complement strand
AGATGCGTTTGATCCAACCGGATCAGCACTTCGTCAATTCGCCGGCGACGGAGGCAAGACGAATTCGTCTCCGGGGAGAGCGCGCCATAAGCCGTTAAAACCACTGCGCAGGGAAGGCCGGGTGTTCCGGCGCACCTGCGGTCTGTCATGTGCGTTCTTGCGCATGACTGCGGGTGCCGAGGGCACCCGGCTTTCCCTGCGCCCTCGGCTTTCGAGGGGCGTCGTCGTTGAATAACTTCGGGCGCCGTCCGCGCCGCGGGATCGTAATGTCGTGTCCAGGCGAAGCCCCACGCAACGGAAATCGGATGGAGTGCCCTGCCCGCCGTTCTCTGCCGCGCCAGGGCGCTTTCCGCAGCGCGCGCGGGCTGATATCTTGCCGTCATTTCATTATGGGATTTCATTGACGATGGGCGGGGCTTTTGACGGGATAAGGTGTTTGGCGCTGGCGTTCCTGATCGCGCTGGTGTTCGTGACGCCCGCCGCCGCCGAAAAGCGCGTCGCACTGGTAATCGGCAACTCCACCTATCAAAACGTGCCGCGGCTCGACAATCCCCGCAACGATGCGGCGCTGATGGCCGAGACGCTCTCCGCGCTCGGCTTCACGCTGATCGGCGGCCGCGCCCAACTCGATCTCGACAAGCCCGCGATGGATCAGGCGGTGCAGACATTCGGCCGGCAGGTTCAGGGCGCCGACGTCGCGCTGTTCTATTACGCCGGCCACGGCGTCCAGGTCTCCGGTTCGAATTACCTGGTGCCGGTCACCGCCAATCCCACGCGCGAGGCCGATGTCGATTTTCAGATGGTGGACGTCAACCTCGTGCTGCGCCAGATGCAGGGTTCGGGCACCCGGCTCAACATGGTGATCCTCGATGCCTGCCGGAACAACCCGTTCGGCGCGCGCGGCCTGCGCGCCTCCGACGGCGGCCTTGCCCAGATGCGCGCGCCGGAGGGCACGCTGATCTCCTACGCGACACAGCCCGGCAACGTCGCACTCGACGGCGCCGACGGTCACAGCCCCTACACCCGCGCGTTGGCGTCGATCATCAGGCAGGCCGGCCTCGACATCTTCCAGACCTTCAACCAGGTCGGCCTCGCCGTGAAACGCCAGACCGGCGGATCGCAACAGCCTTGGGTTTCCTCCTCGCCGATCGACGGCAACTTCTATTTTGTGCCCCCTGCCCCATCGGCGCAGGTCGCGGTCGCGTCTCCGCCCGAAGAGCGGCTGGCTTCCACGCTGCGCCCGGATCCCGACCGCATCCCGATCAAGGATCCGATCCTGCTGCGCGAACTCAGCGACCGCCTGTTCGAACTCAACTACGATCCGGAGCCGCAGGACAGCAAGAACGGCATGCGAGTGGCGATATCGAAGTTTCAGGAGAAGGCCAGGATGACGCCGACCGGCGAAGCCACCGAAGGCGTGCTGACGCGGCTGCGCAAGATGGAAGACCTGAAGCCGTGGGGCTCGATCGTCTACGGGCCGGACAGCGCCAAATGGGGAATGTCCTGGAATCATGTTTCGAGGCGGGCGGCCATCGACGATGCGCTCAAGAATTGCGGCGGAAGCAAATGTCCGCTCGAATTGAGTTTCTACGGATCTCGATGCGGCGCGTTTGCGATCTCGGACAAATCCTGGTCGCTGGTCCAGCGCGACACCGTTCAGCGCGCCAGGGACGCTGCGCTTGACGAGTGCGGCAAGTCCGGCAAATCCTGTCGCATCATTGGCGCGGTCTGTGCCGACGGGTCCGGCCGCTGATCTTTCATTCAAGGTATTGGAAGCACCGTTTATGCGAGATGTGGTTCGACATTCCAGGAGGATTGCACTGCTCGCTTTTTTCCTCTCGGCCGCATCAGGCGTTGCGCTGGCGCAATCCGGCAGCGCCGGCGGCAGCATCGGCAATGACGAGAAATCGCTTTCCGGTTCGAGAGAGCCGCCACGCACGCCCGAGGCTCCCGCACGCCGCGGCAGGCCCGAAGCGGAAGAACCGCGCGGCGCATCGCGCAAGAGCGGTGGCGGTAGCGGCGGCAACAGTTTCGATGGCGCGTGGATCGTGAGCGCCGTCGGCGTCACGTGTTCGGGCACCAGCAGCAACGCGGTCGTCGTCACCAGCGGCAAGATCATCGGTCAGACCGCAAGAGGCACCGTCAGTCCCGACGGCAAGGTGTACGGCACCTCGATCGGCAATGGCATCACCGTCATCACGGTCGGCCGCCTCTCCGGCCGCACCGGAGGCGGCACGTTTCGGCAATCGGATGGCTGCACCGGAAGGTGGACCGCGGCGAAACAGTAGGTGCATCGCGCCAGGCTGGATCGGCGCTCATTTGAAAACTGGAAATTTCAGGATGGAAAAACTCGGTACAACGTTTGCTCGGAATTGCGCTGGTCTCGCTGTTGCTTTCAACCGCGGTTACGAACGGGGCGCTGGCGCAATCCGGCAACGCCGGCGGCAGCATCGGCAACGACGAGAAATCGCTGTCAGGCTCACGCGAGGCGCCACGCGCGGTCGAGCCATCAAAGCCGGCACATCGCGCCAAACCTGAATCCGACGAGCCGCGCCGCACGTCGCGGAAGAGCAGCGGAGGTGGTGGCGAGGGCGGCGGCGGCAGTTTCGATGGATCGTGGGTTGCCGTCGCCGTGGGCACGCCTTGCGGTAGCAGCAGCGAGAGATTTGTCATTTCCGGCGGCAGGATTTCGGGCGAGTTGAGTTCGGGATCGGTCAGCCCGAACGGCGCCACGAGGACCGGCGGATCCGTCCAGGGCCTGAGCTGGAACAGCACCGGCCGTTTCTCGGGCCGCACCGGCTCCGGCTCGTTCGTGCGATCCGATGGATGTACCGGACGTTGGACTGCTTCCAAACAGTAGGAAAACACCTCTGAACGGCCGCCTCAGTGCGCCTCAATTATGGCTATCCACAGGCCTCAATTATACCCCATCCGCTCCGGAATTGCGGCTAATTGCGACCCCACTCTCCGACCAGATCTAGTGCACGTAGCGTTGCGTATCAGTACCGGGGATGTAGATGTCAAAGCGTTCCGCGCAGTTTGTCGCGGCTCTATCCGTCAGTGTTCTGGCCGGAGCCAACCTCGCCACCGTGACGGACCTTCGGGCGCAAGCCGCCACCGCCGACGATTGTCTGACCGCGCCAAAGGGCGTCACCACTCCGGGCGGCCATTGGTATTATCGCATCGATCGCGCGACCAAGCGTCAATGCTGGTATCTTCGCGAAGAGAGCGGCGAGAAGTCGACCCGCGTCACGCCGCCGGCTTCATCGCCACCGGCGGCTCCGACAGCAACCGCGGAGCCGGCTCAGCCGCCGCGCGCGATCACGCGCAAGGCGATCAACGACGCGCGCGCCGAATACGTCTCCCAGCAATCCCGCGCCGAACAGAATACCCTCGCCAATGACGGGCCGCAGACGACCGGCGCAGCGACATCCACTCCGGCCATTCAGGATAGTGTGCGCGCCCTCGGCACGAACGTGCTCGCGCCGGCGCCCGTGGCCACGAGCCGATGGCTCGACAACAACCCTGGCGCAAATGCCTCGAGCAACCCTGCGGATGTCCAGACCACCGCCGCGGTCGCCGATCAGCCCGCCGATCAGCAGCAGGACACCGGGCCGGTGCAGCAGCAACCCGCCGTGCAACCGACCCTGCAACCACAGCCCGCGCCGGGAATTGCGTTCGCCGCTGCGGACTCGTCGACGACCAAGCCAACGGCGTCGCTGCAGATGTTGCTTGCGGTGATGGCTGCCGCGCTGGCGCTGGCCGGCGTCACGGTGAGCCTCCTCTTCAGGCTTGGCCGCATTCGCGCACGGCGCGCGATGCGACGTCAGCGGCTTGCAAGGTGGGATGCAGTGAAGAACAAGCGTTCAGCGCCACCGAAGCGTTCGGCGCCGCCGATTCGAACAGCGCCACAGATGCGTCCGGCACCGCCGACGTTCCAGCGCGAGGAAGCCCGGATGCGGCGCGCCGACGCCGCGCAACGTCCGCGCCAGGAAGCTGCACACAATTTACGCCCGCAAGAGGTGCGCAGTCCGCGCCCGCAAGAGGTGCGGGAACGGCAGGAGCGGCAGGTTACCGACATGCTGGCCCGGCTCGCCCGCAGCGCGCAGCGCTGAAGCTACGGCTAACAGCTATTTTTCCAGCTGGCGCTGCAGGTTGCGAACGAACTCGGTCAGGCCGGTGCGGCGTTCGCGCTTGAGCCGCTCGGCCTTGAGGATCGACTGCACCTCGGCGAACGCATCGTCGACGCTCTGGTTGACGACGATGTAGTCGTATTCGGCCCAGTGGCTGAGTTCATGGGTGGCGCGGCTCATGCGCCCTCTGATCACCTCGTCGGAATCCTGCGCGCGGGTATGCAGCCGTTTCTCCAGATCGGCAGCCGACGGCGGCAGGATGAAGACCCGCACGACATCGACGCTTGCCTTTTGATGCAGCTGTTGGGTGCCTTGCCAGTCGATGTCGAA
>DATCXE010000313.1:0-6621 GCA_036565985.1 Bradyrhizobium sp. | reverse complement strand
CACCGCGGACAAGATCGTCTGCCGCGTCAGCAATGTCGACATCACCGCGCGCTCCTGCGAACTGACCTTCAAGGGCGCGAAGCAGACCATCACCGGACGCCGCGCCAGCGAAATCTTCGCCACCGAAGCCATGGCCGGCGTACCCGCCGACGGCGCCGCGGGATCGATCGTCGAAAGCCTCTCGAAGCTTACCTGCACGCTCGATCCCACCGAGATCAAGGCAAAGGGTGGCGGTGGCGCAAGTTGCTCGTTCGAGACGGGGAATTGAGCGCGTCATTCCTTCAACTCTCGTGGGAGAAGGGAAGAAGCCCGCGCGATTGACAGGCCAATCGATCCCGACCCAAATGTCCGCCTAGGAAAAAATGAAGCAGGGCGGATCGCGTGGCAGTCAATCGACAGGAAATCCATGAATGCGACGTGCTGGTGGTCGGCTCCGGCTGCGCCGGCATGTCGGCGGCGGTCACGGCGGGGCATCACGGCCTCAACGTCCTCATCGTCGAGAAGGAGCCGCGGTTCGGCGGCACCACCGCGCGGTCGGGTGGATGGCTCTGGATTCCCGGCACCTCGCTGGCGAAGGCCTGGGGCATTCATGAAAGCCCCGACGAGGCGCGAACCTATCTGCGCCACGAAGCGGGCAACAGCTACGATGCCGCACGCGTCGACGCGTTTCTGACCGAGGGGCCGAAGGCCGTCGATTTCTTCACCAGCAAGACCGCGCTGCGCTTCGACATGCCGCTGACGTTTCCGGATTACCACGCCGAAGCGCCTGGTGGCACGCAGGGCGGACGCTCGATGGTGACGCGGCCGTTCGACGCGCACGAGCTTGGCCCGCACATCAAGGATATCGGCAATCCGCTGCCCGAACTCACCGTCTTCGGCATGATGCTGGGCTCCGGCAAGGAGATCATCCATTTCATGCGCGCGACGAAATCGCTGGCCTCGGCGTTCTATGTCGCAAAACGCCTGTCGAAACATGCACTCGACGTGATGCGCCACGGCCGCGGCATGACGCTGACCAACGGCAACGCGCTCGCCGGGCGTCTCGCCAAATCGGCGTTCGATCTGAAGATCCCGTTGTGGCTGTCGTCGCCGGTGCTCGAACTTGTCGTCGAGGACGGCGCGGTGCGCGGCGCCAACATCGAACGCCACGGCAAGCTGATCCGCGTCAATGCCAGACGCGGCGTGGTGCTCGCCTGCGGCGGCTTTCCGCACGATGTGGCGCGCCGCAAGGCGATGTTCCCGCACGCCGGCGACGGCACCGCGCATTTCTCGCCGGGGCCTGTGGGCAATACAGGGGACGGGTTGCGGCTGGCGGAGACCGCCGGCGGACGCATCGAGGACACACTGCCGAACGCCGCGGCCTGGGTGCCGGTCTCGATCACCGAGCGCAAGGACGGCAGCAAGGGCGTGATGCCGCATTTCATCGACCGCGCCAAACCCGGCGTGATCGCCGTCATGCGCGACGGCAAGCGCTTCGCCAATGAAGGAAATTCGTATCATGACTTCGTGCAGGCGATGGTGAAGGCGGCAAAGCCCGGCGAGGAGATCACGGCGTATCTCGTGTGCGATCACCGAGCGTTGCGAAAATACGGGCTCGGCTGCGTGCCGCCGTTTCCGATGCCGCTTCGCCATCATCTTTCGACCGGCTATCTCAAGCGCGGCACGACGCTGGCTGAACTGGCCGACCGCACCGGCATCGATCCACGGGAACTCGAGGCGACGATTGCCGAGTTCAACGCGTCAGCCGAGGAAGGCCGCGATCCTTCTTTCGGCAAGGGGTCGCGCGCCTATAACCGCTACCAGGGGGACGCGCTGCACGGGCCGAACCCCTGCATCGCGCCGATCAAGGACGGACCGTTCTATGCGATCAAGATGGTGATCGGCGATCTCGGCACCTATGCCGGCATCAAGACCGACGCGCACGCCCGCGCGCTCGATGCCAACGGCCAGCCGATCGCAGGCCTCTATGCCGCCGGCAACGACATGGCCAGCATCATGGGCGGCAATTACCCCGGCGCCGGCATCACGCTCGGACCTGCGCTGACGTTCGGCTACATCGCCGGCAAGCATATTGCCGGAGAGGCGTCGCCGTAGCGCACATCATCGTTAACGTGGGTCGTCTTCGTCTCGATCAGCCATGACGCACGGCGGGTTCCAGATTTAACCCGGATTCCGGCTATCAAGCTTAATCAGAAACTATCATTGCTGCCCCAATGCCGCGCATTATTCTCGGCCATCAACCGGGTGGCGGCGAGTATTGCGTGCGGCGGTGACCGGCCAGAGGGAGGCATGCCAAATGCGTTCAAGCGGAGAGCGACGCGATGCCGAAAGGAGGCATGTCTACAGGCACGCCCTGCTCTCTATTCCGCGCCTGCGGGGCGTCTTTTCGTGCGGTGTGCGGGATCTGAGCGACGGCGGCCTTGGCGTTCGGCTCAATGACCTTCCGCTTCTACCGACCGAGTTCAATCTTTCATTCGACGGCTTCCGCACCACGCTCGCGTGCCGGCTGGTCTGGAGAGCTGGCGACCTCGCAGGAATAGCATTTCAGCCAACGGCGATCGGCAAGGCGCAACTTCAGTCGGCCCTGCGATGGAGCCGCACGACATAGCCGACCCCGGACGCGCCCTCATGGTCGTCGCGATCGCGAATGCAAAGAGCGCCGCCGGGAATTGGCATCAGCACCCCGAATAGCGTGGATCGGGATCCAGGGTTTCCTTGAGATAGGCAGATCCCAGTCGAACGAGTTGCTCCTCCGACTTTCCTGTCGAAGCCAACAACCGCAAATACTTCGATAGCTTGTGCTGGGTCGGCATGCTGACAGCATGCCCTGAGGAACTCACGACCCGATGGACGATGTCATCCTTCATGCACCACCGAAAATACTCATTTTGCAACGCAATGGGGGCAGTGCAACATCCCGCGATCCCCCCGTCAAGGGGCGATTGGCACCAGACTTAACTGGTAAACGGGCCGGTCGCGCCCGGTCACGCCGAAACCACAACGACCGCGGCATATTGCTGATTGTTCGGGGGTTTAGCCGTGGCTGGCCGGCATCGGTCTATCGGTACCAGCCGGAGTACACAAACCTGGTCGTGTAGGCATGGCCGCCATAGGGTCCATAAGCACCGTACAACGGGTAACACGAGTACCGATCGGGACAGCCCGTGCGCACGACGGACGAGTGTACCGCAGCCTTCCTGGCGTGGCGCTTCCCCACCAGTTCATCGGCGAAAGCGGTACCCGACAGGCAATAAAAGGCTGCCATTGCCGCTGCAGCGACGTACGTGACTTTGCCCACCGGTCTTTCTCCTTCGACAAGATTCGAAGCACAGTAGATCACGTCAGCAGACGTACAATCAACCCTCCGCCGCCGCCCACGCGTTCGACAGTTGACCAAACCACGTCGAGACCGTCCGGGACTGCGCAGTCGACGGCCGCCACCAATCCTGCACGGTGGCGCTTGGAAACAGGGCGGAGCCTGGAAAAATGTCTTGCCGACGCCCGGAATGACCCAATTTCGCCATCGTATGCCCATGGCATCGTCGAGGGGAAACGGACGCCCAATGCTCTCTCGAATACCGAGGGTAAATGCCTGAGAGGCAGCAAATTTCGAACCCGGAGCCAGCGCCGTGATTGGAGACCGCGATCGAGAAGAGCTTGAATATTTGGGCCAGCCTGATGTTCTTGTGCAACACGAAGCATGGGACGAGGAAAAACATCGCCACGCCCAGGAATGGCTGAACGAGCAAAGGGCTTCGCTGGAGCGAGAGATAGGGCGACAACAACTTGCCGTCGCGCGTGACGCCAATGAAATTGCCCGGTCCGCGGCTTACGCGGCAAGCGACGCAGCCGCCACGGCGCGAGCCTATGCCCACACCGCCAGGGCGGCGCTGGTAATTGCCGTGATCGCGCTATTCGTCAGCATCATGACTCCGGAGAAAATTGCCGCCTATGTTTCTTCAAAACCATGGGTTTCCTGGTTTTCAGAATGATTTCTTCCCGATGGTCCAGCCTGCCTGCAAACGTCGTCAGGCGACACTGCGGTCGCACCGGGCGCGACTGCGGGAATAGTTTCCCTGGCGTCTCGTTGTTGACCGACAGAACATTGCATTAACCAGAGTGTGTTAACCGTCATCTGACGCAGCGTCCGCTTGATCGGTCACGAGCGCTGCAACCGAATCGGTCTGTGCAAAACTCGCTCGCCCCTTGGTCATCCGGGCGATCGCAGAAGGCTTTTCTTCGCCAGGATTGATCGATCCAGGGGACGGTCGAGCGGTCCCCTTCGAAATCCCCAGAGATATTTGCAACATTGCCACGTTTCGCCAAAACGCTTGTGGCGATTCCGCAACAGCGTCGCCCGAAATCGGCCATCGGGGCACCACAACCCTACGCAGCCGCGATCGGTTCGCATATGGTCGCTGGCGGGCTCAAGGTAAACGGATTGGGAATTTCAGTGAGAATTTCGCGCGTCATCTTGGCCCTGCCGATGCTGACCTTGGCGTCGGCGCTAGGCGGCTGCGGATGGATGTCGGTGAGCGGCCCGGCCGCCTCGGATATCATGGCCGGCCAGAAGGACCCGGCGAGCCTCAACTATGCCGTCGTCAAGCTTACCCCGAAAGTCATTGAGGTCCTGGCCAAGAACGCGCCGCGCCTGACGGGCTTCATGACCAATCAGCGGCCGCGCGACATTACATTCGGCGTCGGCGACATCCTGAGCGTCACGATTTTCGAAGCCGCCTCGGGCGGCCTGTTCATTCCGGCCGAAGGCGCCGTCCGGCCCGGCAATTTCGTCAGCATTCCGAACCAGCCCGTCGACATCCACGGCAACATCTCGGTTCCCTATGCAGGCTCCATCCGCGCACGCGGACGCACCCAGGTCGAGGTGCAGGATGCCATCGTGAACGCCCTCAAGAACCGCGCGATCGAACCGCAAGTCATTGTGTCCATGATCGAACAGAAGACGTCCATGATCAGCGTCCTGGGCGAAGGACGGTCGGCGCGGATTCCCGCGACCGCCGCGCCCGAGCGTATGCTCGACGTCATCAGCAGGGCCGGCCTGACGTCGACCGCAACGACGACCGGGGCCGCCGGCGCTGAAACCTGGGTGATTCTGGAACGAAGCGGCAGGCGTGCCATCGCCCCGTTTGGTGCGCTCGTCTATGAGCCGGTCAACAATGTCTACGTGCATCCCAACGATACGATCTATTTGTATCGGGAGCCGCAGACGTTCCTGACCTTTGGCGCGGTCGGCGCGCAGCAACAGGTTCCATTCGGGAGCTGGCGGCTGTCGCTCGCGGAAGCGATCAGCAAGTCCGGCGGTCTGGTGGACAGCCAGGCTGATCCATCCTCGGTATTCCTCTATCGCGGCGAATCGCGCGAAGTCGCCCAAGCGATGGGAATCGACATCAAGCCGTACGAAGGCCCTGTTGTTCCTGTGATCTATACCATCAACATGCGCGACCCCGCCGGCTATTTCCTGGCGACCTCGTTCGAGATGCGAAACAAGGACATCCTCTACGTCTCGAACTCGTTCTCGGTCGAATCCACCAAGTTCATCACCTATCTCAACACGCTCAACAACGCTATTCAGACACCGATTTCGACCGTCACCAGCGCCTACGGCCTGCGAAATATCATCACCGGCACTGGCGCGGTACCCAGCGTCGTCACGACTGGGTCGACGACGATTGTCACGACGCCGGTCACGCCCTAGGCCTGGGCCTGGGCCAGCGATGTGAGACCAGCGTCGGGCTGAGATCAGCGACCGAAATCGGCCGCTGGCCAGGAGAGGGCGACAGTGGAACCGCCGGGAGCGCACAAGGTTACAGCCACGAGGTCACTCGAGCTGAGCCTGCATCTGGTATCCCGGAATCTGCCCAATCATAATCCCGCTTCGCGGCAATGCTCGGCGGCAATGCTCGTTCCGCGGGCCGGAACGGCGCTGCGCAGGCGTGGTTTTATGGCCCGGCGAGCAGCGCGGGCGAGATCTCGTACAGCCCCTGATCCGAGCTCGTTTCGAGTGTCCGTGCATGTGAAGTCAACAACCGAAAACACGCGCCGGACGACATGCCCTTTGCCCTGAAGAGTCTCGCTGCGAACGATCGCCCCCGCCTTGGAGGCTTGTTCGACGGTGCGATCTTTCGAGTTGTCGTAGACGCAGATCCAGGCCGCAGGCAGCGCCTTGCGAAACCCGGCAGCGGTTTGCCCGATCGTAAGCGCTTCATTGTAGCAAGGGGTCACTACCGCGATTCGTGCCGGCCGTACCGTCATCGGAGCCCCTGAAAGCAGCGCGGCAATCCGTGCCGCAGCATCATGAGTTTAAAGCTCGAATTGTGCGCGGGCCCCGAATGCCTCCTGACGTGAGTCCAAGTCCATCGGCAAACAGATGGACGGCAGCAGCAAATCGGGATGCTGGCTTCACCACCCGCAGAACAGATTTTTCAAACGCAAGCGAACTCAATATCGGCCCTTCCGCCACGCCAATGCGCGGGAAGGGATCCAGTCACTCAAACGCGAACGAAGTTAGCGGGCGATGATCAACGAGGATGATCAATAGGCTTCCTTCTGTCCGATCACGGCAGCGAACGTCTTCAACAGGATCTTGATGTCGAGCCAGAGGCT
>DATCXE010000311.1:0-9383 GCA_036565985.1 Bradyrhizobium sp. | reverse complement strand
GCCTTCGCCGCAGGCTTCATACATGTCGAGTTCGCCGAGCAGGGCGTCGCGGTCGCGCAGGCGGTACAATTCGCCGAACACGATGTCCTTGGGCTCGTCCGACAGCACCAATCCCGGATAGTGCTTGATGAGATGGAGCCGGCCGCGGCAGGTGACGGCCCCGAGATAATCCGCGCTGCGCGACAGCAGTTGCGCCATCGGATGGTCGAAGCCGCGCATCAGCGTGCCGTAGACGAACAGACGATCTGAAATCATGGAATGCTCTCATCCCGTCATTCCGGGGCGATGCGAAGCATCGAGCCCGGAATCTCGAGATTCCGGGTCTGGTGCTAGCGCACCATCCCGGAATGACGGCCCACTCGCTTTCGCTCCGCAATGACGGAAAAAGCGGGCTGGATCAAGCCGGCACGACCTCGTCGCTGATGACCAGAAACTTCACCAGATCCATCCGCCCGAAGCTGGTGGTCAGCGCGACGTCGGCGGCGTCGCGGCCGGTGCCCATCAGGATGCGGCCGGCGCGGGGCACGTTGTGGCGCGCGTCGAACGTGTACCACTGGCCGGACAGATAGACCTGAAACCAGCCGGAGAAATCCATCGGCGCGGGATCGCGGGGCACGCCGATGTCGCCGAGATAGCCGGTGCAATAGCGCGCCGGGATGTTCATGCAGCGGCAGAAGGTCAGCGCCAGATGCGCAAAGTCGCGGCAGACGCCGGCGCGCTGCTCGTAGACGTCATGCGCCGATTTCATGTGATGCGCATGCTGATAGCCGAAGGTGACGTGATTGTGCACGAAGTCGACGATGGCCTGCACCCGCGCCCAGCCCGTCGGCGTGTTGCCGAACAGGGACCAGGCGATGTCGGTGAGCTTGTCGGTCTCGCAATAGCGGCTCGGCATCAGGTATTGCAGGACCTCGTCGGGCAACTGGTCGATCGGCAATTGCTGTGCGGTCGGCATCACCACGTCGGGCAAGCCGGAATCGCGCACCAGCGCGTCGCCGCGCAGCGTCACGCCGCCGGCAGGCGCCACCAGCCGGCCGCAGACATTGCCAAAGCTGTCGCGGTAGAAGCCGATCGGCACGTCAGGCTCGGCGACGATGCGTTCGGTTCCGACGATATCTGAAAAGCGCGAGGGGTGAATGCTCAGCATGATCACCATCGGCGTCGGCTGCACCGCCGCATAGGCAATCTCGAAGCCGACCTTGATCTCCATGGTCAGACCTTTTCCGTGGCTTGCGTTTCGTGCGGCCCTTCGCCGACCGAGACGACGTTGATGTGAACCTCCATGCCGGCATAGGCGTCGGGCGAGCCGAGATAAGTGCCGTGCAGCGGGATCGCCTGGCGCGGGTCGCGGGCCACCGCCACGCGAATGAGGTCGCGGGTGCCGACGATGCCATTGGTCGGATCGAACTCGATCCAGCCGGCGCTCGGCAGATAGACCTGCACCCAGGCATGGGTGGAGCCGCCGCCGACATAGCCGTGCGCCCTGTCGCCGGGAATGAAGAGATAGCCCGACACGAAGCGCGCGGCGATGCCGATCCGTCGCAGCGCCTCGATCATGAACAGCGCGAAATCGCGGCAGGTGCCGGAGCCGGTCTGCAGCGTGTCGAGCGGATGCTGGGTGCCCTGCTCGTGGCGCTTGCGATACCTGAATGCCTCGCGGACGCGATGGGTCATGCCGCTCAGGATGTTGAACGTCGGCGTCGGCCCCTCGGCATCGAGAAATTTTCGCGCCCAGGATGACAGCTCACCGTTGGGATCGCCATATTGCGGCGTGACGAACTGCAACAGATCCGGGAATTCCTCATCGTCGTAGAGGAATGGATAGAAATAGGCAGGATCGTCGGGGGTGAGCGCGAACTCTTCTTCCGGATTGTGCTCGACCGTAACCGTCGAGGTGAACGACAACGTGTCGGCGCGCTCGTCGAAGGTCGCGATCGCGACACTGTTGCCGAATATGTCGTGGATCCAGCGCAGCCGCATCGGTTGCGGTTCGATCTCGAGGTCGCCGGACAGCACGCGCAGATCATGGCCGTCGCGCGGACGCAGCATGATGCGGTGTTCGCCAAACGCGACCGGGCGCGTGTAACGATAAACGGTCTTGTGGTTGATTGTCAGGAGCGGCATCGTGAAATATTCATCGATTCTGATGGATTTAATCTAGACCCAAACCTGCCCATTTCCAGATCGGTATGCCGCTTCGATAGGCAGCGCTTTGAGGAGAATGCTTTGAATTATGCCGGCGACACAACACTACTCCTCAGCGCGGAAGATGTTCCACCGGTGCAGGAATTTAACGAGGCGGGCCGCTCGCCGTTTCTGCTGACCTGCGACCATTACGGAAGGCTGATCCCGCGCGCGCTCGGCGACCTCGGAGTGCCCGAGAGCGAGCTGATGCGCCATATCGCCTGGGACATCGGCATTGCCGGCGTCGCGGAGCAACTCTCGAAGCACCTCGACGCCCATCTGATCGTGCAGCGCTACTCGCGGCTGGTGATCGACTGCAACCGCCCGCCGCATGTCGCAGGTTCGATCCCGCGCATCAGCGAAGCCACCACGATCCCCGGCAACGAGGGCATTTCGCGCGAGGCGGCCGAGATGCGGCGCGCGCAGATCTTCGATCCCTATCACCGGCGCATCGGCGAGATCATCGATCGACGGAGCAAAGCCGGCCTACCGACGGTGCTGGTGTCGCTGCACAGCTTCACGCCCGTCTATGCCGGGATCGCGCGACCCTGGCACATCGGCACGCTCTATCACCGCGACACGCGTCTGCCGCCGCTGCTGCTGAAGCTGCTGCGCGCCGAGAGCGACCTCGTCGTCGGCGACAACGAGCCCTATGCCGTCAGCGACGAGACCGACTACACCATCCCCGTGCATGGCGAGGCGCGCGGCCTGATGAATACGGGCATCGAAATCCGCCAGGATCTGATCGCGGATCAAGCGGGCGAGACGGCGTGGGCCGACCGGCTGGCGCGAGTTTTCGCCGAGATCGAAACCATGCTGGGTCCGCAGTTGTCGATCCGGGTGTGAGGAACCTCCGCTCGGTGAAGTCGCGTGACCTTTTAGTCACTACCGCAATAACTTTTCGCCCGCACCGGCCTGCATCACAAAACAGCCCACACCAAGCCTTGCATTCTCCTAGGATGCATCGACCACGCACTGCTTTCGGAGGGTGAGCATGCTTTGGAATCAGCGGTCGTGGCGAGCAGCGGCGGTATTCGGCGCGCTTGCGCTGGCGCCTGCATCGGCGAAGGCGGACGCCGGCGGCGTCGGCTTCTGGCTCCCGGGAGGCATGGGCAGCCTCTCCGCCGTTCCGGGGCAGCCCGGCTGGAGCATCACTTCGCTCTACCTGCACGTTGAAGCCAACGCCGGCAGCGGCAAGGAGCTGCAGAACAATGCCTCCGTCGTTACCGGCCTGCATGCCCGCGCCGACGCCATCGCTTTTCTGCCGGCCTATACGTTCGAAACACCGGTGCTGGGCGGCCAGCTGACCATCGGCGCGGCCGGCGTGCCCGGCAATGTCGGGCTCAACATCGGTGCCACCCTGACCGGACCACGCGGCAACCAGATCACAGGCAATGCGCACGACGAGCGGACGACATTCGCCGATGTGTACTACCTTGCCACCCTGAAATGGAACCAGGGCGTCAACAATTACATGTGGTACGTGCTCGGCAACATCCCGAGCGGCACCTACGATTCCACGCGGCTGGCCAATCTGAGCCCCGGCTACACCGCCATCGACAGCGGCTTCGGCTACACCTATCTCAACCCGGCTACCGGGAACGAATTCTCCGCCGTCGCCGGCTTGACCTACAGCGGCGTGAACGATGCCCTGCAGTACCGCAACGGCATCGACTTCCATTTCGATTGGGCGGCATCGCATTTCATCAGCAAGAGCGTTCATGTCGGCGTCGCCGGCTATGTCTATCAGCAACTCACCGGCGACAGCGGCGCCGGCGCGAAGCTCGGCGATTTCAAGGGCCACTCGGTCGGCATCGGCCCGCAGATCGGCATATTCTTTCCCGCGTGGGAAGGATACATGGGCTACCTGAACATCCGCGGCTATTGGGACGTCGTCACCGAAAATCGCCCGACGACGCAAACCGCCATGGTGACGTTGAGCTTTGCACCGGCCGCGCCGGAGAAACCGGCGACGCCACGCGGGCCGAAGCACCTGAAATAGGACGCGACGCGGCCTCAGCCATGCACCGCCGCGCAATACGCGACGGCCCGGACGGCAGCAGCGCGCTACGGGACTACCGCGCCCGCGTCAGCGCCAGCCAGATGCCGCCGCCGATCATGAAGCCGCCGGAGATGCGCGACAGCAGCCGGGTGCGCTGTTTGGAGAAGAACAATCGGGCCCGGCCGGCCAGCAGCGCGTAGATCGAATCGGTGACGGCGCCCGTCACCATGAAGGTGAAGCCGAGCAGCGCCACCTGCGAGAAATGATCCTTGCTCAGGTCCATGAACTGCGGAATGAACGCACCGAAGAACACCAGCACCTTCGGGTTCGACAGCAGCACCAAAAACCCCTGCAGGAAGAATCCGCCGCGCGGCGGTGGCGGCGGTTCGTCGGTATCGACGCCTTCGACCGGCGAGCGAATGAGCTTGATGCCGAGCCAGACCAGATAGGCCGCACCGGCGAAACGCACCCAGTCGAACCAATAGCCCATGGTCGCCATCAGCGTGGTCAATCCGACTGCGACGATGCCGATCACGATCGTCAGCCCGGCCTGGACGCCTGCGATGTTGGTCAGCGCGGCGCGGGTGCCGTAGCGCAGGCCGTTGGCGATCACCAGCGTGACCACCGGGCCCGGGATCAGCGCCAGCGCGACGCACGCGACGACGAAAGCAAGATAGGCTTGAAGGGACATGGAAAGGTACTCGGCGGGAGGGCGATGCGATCATTATGCATCATGATCCTCCGAAATGGAACTTACCGGTCGGCGAACCGTTGAGCATCTGTTGAATTGGAGCTTTGCGATGTCCCGAACGGAATGGTCGCCGGGCACGGTGCCTTACGGCGCGGATCAAACGGTCTATCTGGTGGTCGATCGGTTCGGCAGCGGCAGCGTCTACCGCGAGACCGAGATCGAGCGGACCGACCTCGAAACCGTGATCGATGATTTTCTGACAGGGCAGTTCAACGACCCGATTCGCGTCATCGCCTTCAACACCCTCGAGCATTGGGCGAACGACGTTTCCAGGGATGTCGCGCAGGTCATCGAAGATCGCTGCGACATCGCCGGCGAACCGGTGCCTGAGCATGTCAGGGACTTCGTCGAGAACAACGTCGCGACGGCCCGGCAATTGGCGTACCGGCTCGCTTGAGGTCCACCAGACTCTCAGGCGCCACGCCCGGCGAGGCGGACGCTCACTGCAAGCGCGTAGTCCTGACATGAGTAGCTGATGGTTTTGGCGGACCCAGCGTCGCCCATACCACCAAGCCCAGCAAAATGGATACCGCAGCCAATCGAAAGGAAAATCCGTTCATGCCATGGCTCAAAATTGATTTCGCGCTAATGGGGAAAGGATATCCCCGGAATGTGGAGGGTTCATGAACTACGCCACCAGCCTTGATTTGCTCCGCTCAACGCTCGGTCCGCATGTAAGGGTTCATCTCGGAGGCTCGCTTCAATGCCGGGTTATCGGCCAGGATGCGCACCGCCTCGGTTCTCGCGGGCGCTGAAGTGTGCGGATGCCCCCAGAACGTCCACACCCCGACACCGACCGCGAGCATTCCGGCGCAAATCACAAAGATGTCTTTCGTCATTGCTGGCCTCCGTACCCGCCTGCAATGCAGAAACAATGCCAAAGTTATGTGAGTTCAGGCAGACCGAGTGAGCGGCCAGGCGTTCAAGTTTGGTTTACCCGTGGGATGTTCCCTCCCCCCGAAGCCGCGTCTTAACGGGTGCGCATTGCAATTTCGCCGAATGAGCGACAGTTTCAGCGCCGTTACTGCGGAATTGGCCCTATCCCAGTCCCAGGCGATCTTGAATTCGGGCAGCTTCGTTGTCCGGACTGAACACTCGCGCGATCCACGCTTGCGACGTTGCTGTTGAACCATCGCCAAGTTCCCGGTGACCCACATGAGGTGGGCGTTGGGGACCGGAGGAGGTTCTGATGACGAAGCATCGAACGATTACCGGGTTCGTGGCTGTCGCCCTGCTCGCCGTCGCCGCTGCCGCCACCATGAGGTCGCACACATCCTGGACCAGCGGCATCGTCGTCGCTTCCGGCCCAACGTCGCCGCAAGACGTTGCGACCGACGCAAACGGCCCACCGGCTGCGGACTTCAACGACCGCTGGTCAGCGATATCGGCCTCGCCCGCTTCCGGGCAGACATCGCCACAGCCGTCGCCTTAGCGGCACGACAGCCCCGCCTCGATATCGGTCCAGAAGCCGCAATGCGTGGCCGATTTTGCATGCGCGCCGTGATAGGTCGCGTGCAGCAGCATGATCACGATGGCCATCAGCGCAGTAGAAACAGCAAGGGCACGCAGCATTGGATTCATAAGTTCCCGGCAACAGGTGTGACCAAAGACGAGGAAGCCCCCGGAGATCGTTTCCGGGGGCTTCCTGGACCGTCGAACCTGGGTACATCCGCCAGTCGAACGACGTCGCTGCTGCGATATCGCCGCCCGATCATGTGCGGGATGTGGCAGCGATGAGTCATTAGCGTGATCTTATTCCGCCTGAATGCGACGAGCCGACGGGTCCAATTCCGCCCGGCAGCGCCAAATACCTCGCTTGACATGCAACCTTCTGGTTGCCTATTATCTCCGCCATGGATGAAGTCTTCAAAGCGCTGGCCGACGCGTCGCGGCGCGCGCTGCTGGACAGGCTTCACGCCAGAAACGGACAGACCTTGACCGAACTCTGCGACGGCCTCGCCATGACGCGGCAGGCGGTCACCAAGCATCTCGGGATTCTCGAAGCGGCCAATCTCGTCACCACGCTCAGGCATGGCCGCGAGAAGCTGCACTACATCAACCCGGTCCCGATCCATCAGATCGGCGAGCGGTGGATCAGGAAATTCCAGCGCGGGAAACTGACCGCGCTCAGCGAATTGAAACGGCAACTGGAGAAGCGTGATGAGTGAGCGCGAGGGCGCGTCATGAACGTCGAGAATTTCAAGCCTGCCATCGTCTATACCATCTACATCGCCTCCACGCCCGAGAAGGTGTGGCAGGCGCTGACGACAGCCGAGTTCAGCCGACAGTATTTTTCCGGCTTTGCGATCGAGGCCGATCTGAAGCTCGGCGGCGCCTTCATCGCCCGCGCCCCCGATGGTACGGAGCATATCCGCGGCGAGGTGATCGAATGCGATCCGCCGAAAAAGCTGACCGTAACCTGGAACGTCAACTGGCTGGCGCTGGTGGAAAAGCTCGGGCCGACGCTCGTGACCTACGAGATCGAACAGACCGGTAATGCCGTGAAGCTCACGATGCTGCAATCGCACGACCGTCCGATCAGCGACGACATCCTGTCAGGCGGCCGCGCTGGCTGGCCCGCAATTCTTTCCAGCCTCAAGAGCATGCTGGAAACGGGCCATCCGCTGGTGATCAAGATGGCGCCGCCGGAGCGCATGCTGGCCGCGCTGCGGGAGATGGGGATCACGACGCCTTAATACTCGATGTCGTGCTCTCGGAAGCAGGAACCCCTGCACCGCGGCTATTGTTGGAGTCGCTGGATAGCATTACTGATGGCCACGGGAATCACCGTTTCAACCGCGGAACGACGGACCGATGAGCCTGCGTACCCGGCTGCTGATACTTGTTATCGTGGCAATGCTGGTGCCGGCGATCCTCGTGGCGGTGCGCTTCATCCAGAACCGCACCAGCGAAATTGACGCCGCGCTGGTCAACCTGTCGGCAACGGCGAACGATATTTCGGGCGACCTGGACGGGAAGATTCAGGGCACGGCCCAGCTTCACTACGGCCTGGCGCGCGCCCGCGACCTCGATACCAGTGACAAGGAAGCTTGTTCGGCGTTCCTGTCCGGCGTGCGCGAGGAGTACACGCAGTTTACCGGGATACTGACCATCAATCCGGACGGCAGCCTGTTCTGCGACTCGCTGCGCACCAACCGCACGCTCGATCTCCGGGATCGCGAATATTTCAGGCAGGCGCTGATGGCCCATGGGGTCGTCACGCTGGAGGCTGTATTCGGCCGGCTGACGGGAACATCCGTGCTGCAGATCGCCTACCCCGTGCGCGCCGAATCCGGGCAGCTGAAATTCATCCTGCTCGCCTCGTTCAACCTGAAGAAATTCGCGGAGTATCACGACAGGCGCCTGTCGAGCGATCACGAGATTCTGCTGGTCGACCGCAAAGGCACCGTCCTCGTTGCGCCTCAGGGAGGGGACTGGACCGAGCCCGCGGGCGCATCGATTGCGAATTCCGAGCTGTTCCGGTTTGCCGCGAATCCGAACCGCGAGCCGTTCCGCGAGTTGACGGACAGAGGCGGCCGAACCAATGTCTGGGCCGTCGCCAGTTCGCCTTCGATCCACGATGCCGGCCTTTATATCATGGTCGGACGATCAAAGGACGGACTGCTGGCCGCCGCCAACCGCCGCCTTTACGAGGACACGGCCATTCTTGCGGTCGCCTCACTGCTGCTGCTCGCGGGCGTATGGCTTCTCGCGACCATGGGCGTCGGCCGCCAGGTCGGACGCCTCGCCGCCATGGCGACGAAACTCGGACTTGGCGATCTCCGCGCAAGAATTTCTCCGCCCTATCCGGGCGGCGAGCTGGGCGGGCTGATGACGCTGCTCAACAGCACCGCCGAGTCGCTCGAGCGCCAGCGCGCCGCGATCGACGAGCTCAATCAGAGACTGAGCCAATCCCAGAAGATGGAGGCGATGGGACAACTCACCGGCGGCGTCGCGCACGATTTCAACAATCTGCTCACCGTCATCCTGGGAAATGCGGAGCATCTCGCCGAGCGGCTGGCGGCGAACAAGGAACTGCACAAGATCGCCGACGACATCGCCACCGCCGCCGAACGCGGCTCCGACCTGACGCGGAGCCTGCTTGCCTTCGCCCGCAAGCAGCCATTGATGCCGAAGGACATCGACATCGGGCAGAAAATTCTCGGCATGGAACAATTGCTGCGGCGGACGCTGGGCGAACATATCGAGTGCGAATTCCAGTTCGCCCCGGGGCTGTGGCTCGCCAGCGTCGATCCCGGGCAACTGGCATCCGCCCTGCTCAACCTCGTGCTCAACGCACGCGACGCCATGCCATCGGGCGGCATGCTGACGGTCGAGGTCCGCAATATTTCGCTCGGTGAATCCGACATGGACGTCAACGGCGACGCGCTGCCCGGCGATTACGTCGTGGTCGCCGTATCCGATACCGGCAGCGGCATGTCCGCC
>DATCXE010000301.1:0-4620 GCA_036565985.1 Bradyrhizobium sp. | reverse complement strand
TCGGCATAGGAAAGCTTGCCGCCGAATGCGCGCCACACCGCCTCGACGGTGGCTGACGTCGTGGTCTCGTCCAGCGCGATACCGAGGGTGCCTTCACCGATGCGTGGATTGATTTTTTCAGCGTGCGCCCGGACGACGATCTCGCTCTGTCTGGCACCCACATCCACGGTCACGGTGTCGAAGAACGCCTCGCTCTTCAATGCAAAGCCGAGCTTTGCAAGTCCCGCCGCCAGCACCGCGGCACGCCGGTGCACGGTCCGCGCGATATGCGTCAGCCCCTCCGGGCCGTGATAGACCGCATACATCGAGGCGATCACCGCCAGCAGCACCTGCGCGGTGCAGATGTTGGAGGTGGCCTTCTCGCGGCGGATATGCTGCTCGCGGGTCTGCAGCGCGAGGCGATAGGCCGGCTGGCCGCGCGAATCCACCGACAGGCCGACGATGCGGCCGGGCAGCGAGCGCTTCAGCGCGTCGCGCACCGACATATAGGCCGCATGCGGGCCGCCATAGCCCATCGGCACGCCGAACCGCTGCGCCGATCCAACAGCGATATCGGCGCCGAGTTCGCCGGGCGAGGCGAGCAGCGTCAGCGCCAGCAGGTCAGCCGCGATGACGGCGAGCGCGCCCTTGCCGTGCAGTGCTGCGATCGCAGGCCTGAGGTCGCGCACCGCCCCTGACGTGCCGGGATATTGCAGCAGGCCGCCGAACACTTCGGCGGAATCGAGATCGGTGAGGGGATCGCCGACCACCAGATTCCATCCCAGCGGCTCGGCGCGGGTGCGCAGCACGGCGAGCGTCTGCGGATGCACTTCCGCATCGACGAAGAACGATTTGGATTTCGCCTGCGACGACCGCTCGGCCAGCGCCATGGCCTCGGCCGCGGCGGTGCCTTCGTCGAGCAGCGAGGCGTTGGCGACGTCGAGCCCGGTGAGATCGCAGATCATGGTCTGGAAGTTGAACAGCGCCTCCAGCCGGCCCTGGCTGATCTCGGGCTGGTACGGCGTGTAGGCCGTGTACCAGGCCGGGTTCTCCAGGATGTTGCGCTGGATCACCGCCGGCAGGATGGTGCCGGAATAGCCCTGGCCGATCAGCGAGGTGAACACTTCGTTTTGCGAAGCCAGCCCGCGCATGTGCGAAAGCGCCTCGGTCTCGCTCAACGCGCGCCCGATATCGAGCGGCGCCTTTTGCCGGATCGAGGAGGGCAGCGTCTGGCTCATCAGCTCAGTGAGGCTCTTCGCGCCGACGCTCTCCAGCATGGCAGCGATATCGCGGGGCGAGGGGCCGATATGGCGGCGCACGAAATCGGTAGCGGCCTCAGTGGTGGTTTTCAGCGGCGCGTTCATGCCTATCTTTCCTCAAATATTGCTCGTCATGCCCGCGAAGGCGGGCATCCAGTACGCCGGGAAGTCAGTGATCATACTGACAGGCCGCGGCGTACTGGGTCGCCCGGTCCTAGTGCGCAATTGCGCACAAGGCCGGGCGATGACAGCGAGTTTAGTTGCAAATTGCTTCATTCGATCACGCGGTGTGCTTGGCGTAGGCGGCCTCATCCATCAGGCCGTCGAGTTCGCTTTTGTCGGCAATTTTCAGCTTGAAGAACCATGCCTTGCCGCCGGCGTCGGAATTGACCAGCGCGGGTTCGGCGGCGAGCGCCTCGTTGACTTCGAGCACCTCGCCCGAGATCGGCGCGTAGACGTCGGAGGCGGCCTTGACCGATTCGACGACGGCGGCGGCTTCGGCCTTCTTCAGCGCGCGGCCGACCTTGGGCAGTTCGACGAACACGACGTCGCCGAGCTGCGATTGCGCATAATCGGTGACGCCGATGGTGGCGACATCGCCCTCGATGCGGAGCCATTCGTGGTCTGATGTGAACAGCGTCGTCATGAAACTTCCTCTGGCGTTTGAGTTAGCGCTTGAAAAAACTAGCGTTTGTACGTGTTGGCAACGAAAGGCATGGCTGAGACCTGCAGCGGCAGCCGCTGCCCGCGAACTTCGGCAAAGACCTGCGTCTCGTTCTTTGAAAGCTGCGTCGGCAGATAGCCCATCGCCACCGGCGCGTTGAGGCTCGGGCCGAAACCGCCCGAGGTGACCCTGCCGACCGGCTCGTCTGATGCCGCATCCGCAAACAACAGCGCGCCTTCGCGCACCGGCGCGCGGCCTTCCGGGCGCAGTCCGATGCGGCGGCGCGAGGCGCCTTTCTCGAACTGCGCGAGGATTTTCTCGGCGCCGGGAAAGCCGCCGGCACGCGCGCCGCCGGTCCGGCGGCTCTTCTGCACCGACCATTCGAGCGCGCCCTCGACCGGCGTCGTCGTGGTGTCGATGTCGTGGCCATAGAGACAGAGCCCGGCCTCCAGCCGCAGGCTGTCGCGTGCGCCGAGGCCGATCGGCAGCACGTCGGCGTTTTCCAGCAGCGCCGTCGCCAGCGTCTCGGCATGTTCGGCCGGGACTGAAATCTCAAAGCCGTCCTCGCCGGTGTAGCCCGAGCGCGAGACGAAGCAGTCGAAGCCGGCCACCTTGCGCGGCCCGGTATCCATGAACCGCATCGCCGATACGTCTGCACAAAGTCTCGCCAGCGCCGATTCCGCTTTCGGTCCCTGCAGCGCGATCAGCGCGCGGCCGGCCAGCGATTCGATGACGCAGTCCTCCGAAAGGTGCGCACGCAGATGCGCCTCGTCCTCGGCCTTGCAGGCGGCGTTGACGACCAGGAACAGATGGTCGCCGAAATTCGCCACCATCAGGTCGTCGAGAATGCCGCCGTCGGGGTTGGTAAATTGGGCGTAGCGCTGCCGGCCCGGGGCGACCGCGACGATGTCCTGCGGCACCAGCCGCTCCAGCGCGCGCGCCGCATCCTCGACCTTGCCGGATTTCGCCCGCAGCGCGAGCTGGCCCATATGGGAGACGTCGAACAGGCCGGCGGCGTTTCGTGCGTGCAAATGCTCTTTCAGGACGCCAGCCGGGTATTGCACCGGCATGTCGTAGCCCGCGAACGGAACCATCTTGCCGCCGCGCGCCACATGGAGCGCGTGCAGGGGAGTGCGTCTTAATGGAGATTTGTCGCGCTCCAGCATCCGTCAGGCCCTCAGGGGTTCCGGAGACCAGCCTCCGGGAAACCAACAAGAAAGCCCCATCTGTCGCTGTGCCTGAGAGTATTATCCCGTCGGCGGACACCCCCGGGCCCAAGGCCTTCGGTGTCTCTTTCCAGATGCTAGTCCGTCACGCGGTCCGTTTGCCTGAGAGTTTCCGGGGCGGTTGCTCCTTCGGCGCCGGCGCTGAAGCCGATCTCTCCCGACGTGACGTCTTACAAATAGGAGGGAAACACAGCCCGGCCAAGCCTGTCAACGCGGGCGCAGCATTATCAACGGGACTTGCCCGCCCATCTTGTGTGCTGCGGCAAGCCTATGATCCGCCTGCACAGTTTCTGGACACCGTGGGCCACCTTGTCTAAAAGCGTTCCGCCGGATGATGGAGGGCTCGGCCCGACCCGGCCCATTTCCGATTGGATGAACATGAGCGGCGTCAACGAGATCAGGTCGAAATTCTTGGATTTCTTTGCAGCGAACGGCCACGAGATCGTGCCGTCGTCGCCGCTGGTGCCGCGCAACGACCCGACGCTGATGTTCACCAATGCCGGCATGGTGCAGTTCAAGAACGTCTTCACCGGCGTCGAGAAGCGCCCCTACCAGCGCGCCACCACCTCGCAGAAATGCGTGCGCGCCGGCGGCAAGCACAACGACCTCGACAATGTCGGCTACACCGCGCGGCATCTCACCTTCTTCGAGATGCTCGGCAATTTTTCGTTCGGCGACTACTTCAAGGAGCGCGCGATCGAGCTCGCCTGGAATCTGATCACCAAGGATTTCGGGCTCAAGAAGGACAAGCTGCTCGTCACCGTCTATCACAATGACGACGAGGCGGCCGGTCACTGGAAGAAGATCGCCGGCTTCTCGGACGACCGCATCATCCGGATCGCGACCTCGGACAATTTCTGGGCGATGGGCGATACCGGCCCGTGCGGCCCGTGCTCCGAAATCTTCATCGACCGTGGCGAGCACATCTGGGGCGGGCCTCCCGGCAGCCCGGAAGAGGACGGCGACCGCTTCCTCGAATTCTGGAATCTCGTATTCATGCAGTTCGAGCAGGTGACAAAGGACGAGCGCGTTGCGCTGCCGCGCCCCTCGATCGACACGGGACTGGGGCTGGAGCGCATGGCCTGCATCCTGCAGGGCGTCGACAGCGTCTTCGAGACCGACCTGTTCCGCAATTTGATCGATGCCACCGCGTCCGCCCTCGGGCATGGTCCACAAGAACTGACCGTGGCGTCGTTCCGCGTGATCGCGGACCATCTGCGCTCCTCGGCCTTCCTCGTTGCCGACGGCGTGCTGCCGTCGAACGAAGGCCGCGGCTATGTGCTGCGCCGGATCATGCGCCGCGCCATGCGCCATGCGCAGCTGCTTGGCGCCAGGGATCCGCTGATGTGGAGGCTCGTCCCGGTGCTCATCCGCGAGATGGGGCAGGCCTTCCCGGAGCTGGTCCGCGCCGAAGCGCTGATTTCGGAGACGCTCAAGCTCGAGGAAACCAAATTCCGCAACACTTTGGCGCGTGGTCTGTCGATCCTCGAGG
>DATCXE010000197.1:0-2299 GCA_036565985.1 Bradyrhizobium sp. | reverse complement strand
AGGTTTCGGCGGCGATGCTGGCACTCGGCGCGGTGCTGTCGGCGTTTCAGCGGAAGGTGGCGCAGAAGCCATGATGCGTTCTCCATCCGCGCGTCGTCCCTGCGAACGCAGGGACCCATAACCACCGGGTTCAGTTGGAGAGCAAGAACTAACTCCAGCGCGAACGTATCAAGATCACGCGGTATGGGTCCCTGCGTTCGCAGGGACGACGAGAGCTTTCAACGCATTCAACTCCCGCCGAACGAATTATACGCTTGGTCGCCTGCGGCAGTTTGTGACCTCGATCGACGCAGCCCTGTGGTAAGGTTCCCGCCCGCCACGGCACGCCAGCCGACACAAAACGTACAAGCGATCATGGAGGTGAAGGATCATGACCTATTTTGATCTCGGGCCGTACAGCCGCAAAATCACCACGTCGTCGCAGGACGCGCAGACCTGGTTCGACCGGGGCCTCAACTGGCTGTTCGGCTTCAACCATTACGAAGCGATCAAGTGTTTTCAGAAGGCGTTGAGCCACGATGGCGAATGCGCCATGGCGCACTGGGGCATCAGCTATGCTTCCGGCCCCAACTACAACCTGCCCTGGGTTCGCTACGACCCGCTTGGCCGGCAGATGGCGCTATCGGCATCCTACGACGCCATGCAGACAGCACTCGCTCATGCCGACAAGGCAAGTCCGGTCGAGCAGGCGATGATAAAGGCCCTGACCGCGCGCTATCCGCAACGCGAAGCGATCGACGACATGTCGCCCTGGGACAGGGCCTACACCGGCGAAATGCGCAAGATCTTCGCGGCCTATCCCGACGATCTCGAGGTCCGCGCGGTGTTTGCCGAATCGATCATGAACGAAACGCCGTGGCAGATGTGGGACCTGCCTTCCGGCAAGCCGGCCGAGGGTGCGGGCACCGAGGAATGCAGGGCGGTGCTGGAATACGCGCTCGACCGGATTCCTGCCGCATGGGATCACCCGGGCCTCTTGCATCTCTATGTCCACCTGATGGAGATGTCGCCTTTTCCGCAGCGCGCGTTGCGGGCCGGCGATCGGTTGCGCGAAATCGTGCCGGACTCCGGCCACCTCATCCATATGCCGACGCATCTCGACGTGCTGTGCGGGCACTACAGGGACGTCCTTGTCTACAATCAGAAGGCGCTGGCAACCGACCGCAGGTTCCTCGCCTATTCGGACGATCCGGGTGTCTACCTGGTGTACGTCATTCACAATTTTCACTTCGCGATCTACGGCGCCATGTTCCTGGGCCAGTACACGCCCGCCATCGCCGCGGCGGAGGAACTGATCGCGACGATCCCGGAGGCGGTGCTGCGCGTTCCGTCGCCGCCGATGGCGGACTTTCTGGAGGGCTATCTGACGATGAAGCAGCACGTCCTCGTGCGCTTCGGCAAATGGCGCGAAATCATCGCGCAGGAGCTGCCGAAGGACAGAGACCTTTATTGCTCCAATGTCGCCATGATCCACTACGCCAAGGCAGTCGCGCATTCGGCGCTCGGCAACGTCGCCGAGGCCGAGGCGGAGAAGGCCTCGTTCATGGCGGCGAAGGCCCGGGTGCCCGAGAGCCGCCGCGTCCACAACAACAAGATGGTCAATCTGCTCGAGGTCGCCGAGGCGATGCTGAATGGCGAACTGGAATATCGGAAAGGCAATTTTGACGTTGCCTTCGCGCACCTGCGCAAATCGGTCGAGCTCAGCGACGGACTGCCCTATGACGAGCCGTGGGGATGGATGCAGCCGACCCGCCACGCGCTCGGCGCGCTTCTGCTCGAACAGGGCCGGATCGACGAAGCCGAAGCGGTATACCGCTCTGATCTCGGCCTTGACGGCAAGCTGAGCCGCGCCTGCCAGCATCCCGATAATCTCTGGTCGCTGCATGGCTTGCATGAATGCCTGGTCCGCCGCGGCGAAAAGACCGAGGCGGCGTTAATCGGGCAGCGGCTCGAACTGGCGCAGGCGCGAGCGGAGATTCCGATCAAGGCATCCTGCTTCTGCCGACGGATGGACCTCGCGGCCGCGTAGTCGTTCGCGGCGTCAGTTGGCGCGCGGTCAATTCGCGCGTCGTCCCTGCGAACGCAGGGACCCATACCGCGTGATCCCTCGATGAGGCAAAGGCCCAGACGCCTTTCGCAAAACTTGCGCCGGTGGTTATGGGTCCCTGCGTTCGCAGGGACGACGAACGCGCTGCCTCGCCCTAACTCCCGCTGAACGAATTATATCCCTGGTCTTCCCAGAAGCCGCCCTTGTAGTCGTTGGTGACTTCCATCGACATCACGTATTTCGGATTCTTGA
>DATCXE010000292.1:0-2356 GCA_036565985.1 Bradyrhizobium sp. | reverse complement strand
AAACGGCCAGTAGCTGCCGACCGTCGGCTCCGGGCGCTCGTCCCGGAGCGATCCGACGCCGCCCGCCAGCTTGGGAAAGCGGCCTTCGCCTTCGCCGAAGGTTCCATGACAGGCGGCGCATTGCTCGGCGTAGACCTCCGCGCCCCGGTCCACCGTCCCCTTGCCCGGCGGCAGGCCCGCGCCGTCCTCGCCGCGCACGTCGATATCCCATCCGGCGATCTGCGCCGGCGTCGCCACGCTGCCGTACCCGAAATGGCCGGGCTCGGCCGCGCCTGCGAAATCGACGGCGGCGGTCGCAAGCAGGGCGGCAGCGAGCAACAGGCCGTGCTTACGCGAGCTGTACATTGAAGACGCTCCCGTCGGGCTTGATCTGCCAGGTCTGGATCGAATTGTTGTGATAGACCGAGTTCGTGCCGCGCTGCTTTCGCAACTGCGCAATCGTCGGCTGCACATAGTCGGTCTCGTCGATGACGCGGGATTCGAGCAACGCCGGCCGGCCGTCCCAGCGCCAGGGTAAAGTGAATCTCGTCAGCGCCTTCGACAGCACCGGCTCGTGCAACCGCGCGGCCTCCCAGTTGACGCCGCCATCCACCGAGACGTCGACGCGTTTGACCTTGCCGTTGCCGGTCCACGCCAGCCCCCTGATCTCGTAGAGGCCGGGGCGATCGAGCGGCTTTTCCGGGCAGGGGAAGGTGATGACGGATTTGGCGTCGATCAGCCAGGTAAAGCCGCGCGAGGTGCCGTCCGGCATCAGGTCGGTGTACTTCGAGGTTTCCTCGCGGGAATGCCAGGGTCTGTCGCCAAGCTTGATCCGGCGCAGCCATTTGATGTTGACGTTGCCTTCCCATCCCGGCACCACCAGCCGCAGCGGATAGCCCTGTTCCGGCCGCAGCGCCTCGCCGTTTTGCGCGTAGACCACGAGGCAATCATCCAGGCATTTGTCGAGCGGCAGGCTGCGGTTCATGTGCGCGCCATCGGCGCCTTCGACCATCGCCCACTTCGCCTCTTTCTTGACGCCCACTTCTTCCAGCAGCGTCGACAGCCTGACGCCGGTCCATTCGGCGCAACTGATCATGCCATGCCTGAACTGCAACGAATTCATCTGCGCGGCACGCCATTCCATGCCGCCATTGGCCGGGCACTCGATGAAATGGATGCGCGTGACCTGCGGGAAGCGAAGGATGTCCTTCATGGTGAGCAGCAGCGGACGCTCGACTAGGCCGTGGATCATCAGTTTGTGTTGCGCCGGATCGATATCGGGCCGTCCGGCATGATGGCGTTCGAAGAACAATCCGTTCGGCGTGATGATCCCGTGCAGATCCTGCAGCGGTGAAAAGCTCACGGACGATTCCGCACCCGCAGTCAGCCAGGGAACGTTGCGCCGGATGACGGAGGCTTCGGTGTCGGCGGGCCTGCCATAGGGCCGGTCGACCACGCCGGCGCCGATCGATTGCGACCATGGCGCGTCCGCGGGGGGAGATTCCGGCGCCGGATCGGCAATGGCGGGCCTGGCACCGAGGGCGAGGCTGCCGGTCAGCGCCGCGCCCAGGCCGAGAAAGCCGCGCCGCCCCACAGGCTTGGACGAGGCAAGATCAGGGAGAATAGTTTTGCTGCGTAATGGGTCAGAGCGCATGTTTCTTCCCCTCGCGGCCGTTTCGCCGGATTATTTCTTGCTTTTTTAGAGCCGTATCCACGTTTGCTAATTTAGTCAATTCTAAAGAAGGCCGGATCGGTGATAGGATATCTGCGCTTCGCAGGCACGGAAAACCGATCCGGATATGAGGTCATGACAGCAGGCGCGACAACAGCCGGAGAGGTTCAATTCGACCCCGGCGCCAACGATGCTGCGGCGCTCAGGAAGCTTGCGAAGCAGGCCGGCGACGCGGCGCAACTCCTGAAAATGCTCGCCAATGAAAAGCGGCTGCTGATCCTTTGTTTCCTGGCCGTGCGCGGCGAGATGACCGTGGGGGAACTCGTCGGCGTCGTGAAACTGAGCCAGTCGGCGTTGTCGCAACATCTGGCGAAGCTGCGTGCCGATGGCCTGGTGGAATTCCGGCGGGCCTCGCAGACCCTGCATTATCGCGTAACCGACCAGCGCGCACTGCGTCTGCTACAGGTGCTGAAAGAGATCTATTGTAGCGACCTGAAGTGATGCGCCGCGTGCGATGCAGCCAGAGAGGTTGAGGTGAGTTCAGATGGCTGAGTTTGTGGTGGAGTTCGGCAAGGACGGCCGGCCGGTCGAAGCTGACGGCCGTCTCGACGCGGCGGCGTTTCACCGTAACCACGCGCCGATCTGGGCCGTGCTGGAAAAATTCCTCGCACGCAAATCCGGTGACGTGGTGGAGGCCGGCAGCGG
>DATCXE010000265.1:0-2017 GCA_036565985.1 Bradyrhizobium sp. | reverse complement strand
CGGGCCTGAGCGAAGGGATCATCGGTTTCCTCCTATGTTCTATCCTCCGCCGTCATTGCGAGGAGCGCAAGCGACGAAGCAATCCATTCTTTCCCTGCGCGGTGAGATGGATTGCTTCGCTTCGCTCGCAATGACGTGGAGGTGTTCGTTGCGGGTTCGAACACCGCTTTCGCGGGGCGACGGATAGGGTATGATCGCCGCAAACTTCAAGGAGTTCCTCATGAGCTGGCAACCCTCCAACGATCCCGTACTCGGCGATCCCAAAACCTGCGACGCGCTCGATCTCGTCATCGTGCCGCGCACCCGCGATCTCGGTGACGGCTTTGCGGTGCGGCGCGCACTGCCGCATGGCCAGCGTCAGATGGTCGGGCCGTTCATCTTCTTCGATCATTTCGGCCCCGTTCAGTACATCGCCGGCAAGGGCATGGACGTGCGTCCACATCCGCATATCGGGCTCGCCACCGTCACCTATCTGTTCGACGGCTCGATCATGCACCGCGACAGCGAGGGCAACATCCAGGAAATCCAGCCCGGCGCCATGAACCTGATGACCGCCGGCCGCGGCATCGCGCATTCCGAGCGCACGCCCGATGTGCAGCGCCGCGACGGGCAGAAGATGCTGGGCCTGCAGAGCTGGATCGCGCTGCCGGCCGGTTCGGAGGAGATCGCGCCGTCGTTCCAGCACTACGCCGCCGAGAGCCTGCCGACGGTCAGGGATAGCGGCTTTACCGCGCGCATCATCGCAGGCAGTGCTTTCGGCGTGAAATCGCCGGTCTCGATGGTGTCGCCCTGGTTCTACACGGAAGTGACGGCGCAGGCCGGCACCAGCGTGCCGCTCGACCCCGATCATGAGGAGCGCGCGATCTACCTGGTCGATGGCGAGGTCGAGATTGCCAATGAGCGCTACGAGGGGCCGCGCCTGCTGATCTTCCGGCCCGGTGACCGCATCACCGTGAAAACGCTGCAGCCGACGCGGATGATGTTCCTCGGCGGCGACGCGCTGGAAGGCCCGCGCCATATCTGGTGGAATTTCGTCTCCTCCAGCAAGGAGCGGATCGAACAGGCCAAACAGGACTGGAAAACCGGCCGTTTCGCCGCTGTTCCGCAGGAACACGAGTTCATTCCGCTGCCGGAGTGAGCTATTGCTCCGCTTTCTCAATTGCGCGTCGCCTGTGCCGGTCGCGCCTGCCTGAAAGCCCGACCGAATGAACGCGATGCTCGCCAGCGACTTGCCCCTGCCACGGATCGGCCGCGGCAAGGTGCGCGATATCTATGCCGTCGGCGACGACCGCGTGCTGCTGCTCACCACCGACCGCATCAGCGCGTTCGACGTCGTGATGGCCGAGACCATCCCGATGAAGGGCGCGGTACTGACGCAAATCAGCGCCTGGTGGTTCCGCCAGCTCGAAGGCGTCGTGCCGCACCACATGATCAGCGCCGATGCGGATGAAATCATCCGCGCGGTGCCGGAACTGAAGGGCCACCGCACCGACATCGTCGGCCGCGCGATGCTGTGCCGGCGCACCACCGTCTTTCCGGTCGAGTGCGTGATCCGCGGCTACATTTCGGGTTCGGCCTGGAAGGAATACGCCGCGTCCGGCACGCTCGCCGGCGAGAAACTGAAAGCCGGTCTGGGAGAGAGCGAGAAGCTCGAGCCCGCGATTTTCAGCCCCGCCACCAAGGCCGAAACCGGCCATGACGAAAACATCACGATCGCACGGGTGCGCGAGATTCTCGGCGACGATGTCGCCGCGAAGCTCGAGAGCATGGCGCGCACGGTCTATGAGTTCGGCGAGAAGACCGCCCGCAAGCAGGGCATCATCATTGCCGACACCAAATTCGAATTCGGCCGCGACAGGGATGGCCGCATCATCCTGATCGATGAAGTGATGACACCGGATAGCTCACGGTTCTGGGCGGTCGATGTCTACAAGCCGGGCCAGGGACAGCCCTCCTTCGACAAGCAGCCGTTGCGCGACTATCTCGACAGCGAACGCCGCGCCGGCCGCTGGAACGG
>DATCXE010000218.1:0-2295 GCA_036565985.1 Bradyrhizobium sp. | reverse complement strand
GCCAGCGGATGCTGGATGCCCTGATTCATGCCGATCGGGCGATTGAACACGATGCGGTTCTTGGCGTAGGCCGAGGCCCGCGACAGCGCGATCTGGCCGAGGCCGACCGCTTCGGCCGCGATCAGGATGCGCTCGGGATTCATGCCGTGCAGGATGTATTCAAAGCCGCGGCCTTCCTCGCCGAGGCGGTCTTCGACCGGGATCTCGAAATTCTCGAAGAACAATTCGTTGGAGTCGACGGGCTTGCGGCCCATCTTCTCGATCTCGTGTACGGTGACGCGCTTCTTGTCGAAGTCCGTGTAGAACAGGCTCAGGCCTTGCGTCGGCGTCTTCACCTCCTCCAGCGGCGTGGTGCGCGCCAGCAGCAGGATCTTGTTGGCGACCTGGGCCGTGGAAATCCAGACCTTCTGGCCGTTGACGACATACTTGTCGCCCTTGCGCACGGCGCGGGTCTTCAGCTGCGTGGTGTTGAGCCCGGTGTTGGGTTCGGTCACCGCAAAGCAGGACTTGTCCCGGCCGTCGATGATCGGCGGCAGCATGCGTGTGCACTGCTCCTTGGTGCCGAACACGACTACGGGATTGAGCCCGAACACGTTCATGTGCACGGCGGAGGCGCCGGACATGCCGGCGCCTGATTCCGCAATCGTCCGCATCATGATCGCGGCGTCGGTGATGCCGAGGCCCGACCCGCCATATTCCTCGGGGATGCAGATGCCGAGCCAGCCGGCATCCGCCAGCGCGCGGTGGAAATCGGCGGGGTAACCGCCCTCCTTGTCCTTCTTCAGCCAGTAGGCATCGTCGAAGCGCGAGCAGATCTTTCCGATCGCGTCGCGGATCGATTCCTGGTTGGCGGACAGGGCGAAATCCATGTGTAGCGTCCTATATGTTTGATGCGGCCCGGGTGACGCCGTCGCGCACCAGGGCGGCGATCTCATCCGGCGAGAAACCAGCCTCCTGCAGAATCTCGGCGCTGTGCTCGCTCAGGCGCGGCGCGAGGCGCCTGGTCTCGACCGGCGTCTCAGAAAACCGCGCCGACGGCCGCATGTTGCGAATCTTGCCCTCGGTCGGATGCTCGATGACCGGGAAGAAACCGGTCGCAACGATGTGGGGATCGTCGAGCAGGCTTTCGAGATCATGCATCGGCATGACCGGCACGTCGGCCTTCTCCAGGATCCTGGACCACTCGGCGGTGGTCTTGGTTTCGAGGATGCGCGCCAGTTCCGCATAGACGACGTCGATATTGCCGGCGCGGCCGGCGAAGGTGGCGAACTTCGGATTGGTGCGGAGATCGTCGCGACCGGTCGCGTCGAAGAAATTCTGCCACTGCTTGTCGTTGTAGACGATCACGCAGATGTAGCCGTCGGATGTCTTGTAGGGCCTGCGGTCCGGCGACAAATGCCGCGCGTAGCCGCCCTTGTCGAGCGGCGGCTCATAGGTGAGACCGCCCATGTGATCGCCCATCACGAAGCCGGCCATGGTTTCGAACATCGGGATATCGACGCGCTGGCCGCGGCCGGTGCGGTCGCGATCGACGAGGCTCGCGCAGATCGCGCCCACTGCGGTCAACCCGACGATGCGGTCGACGAGGGCATTGGGAACGTAGCGCGGCACGCCGTCTGCGGTCTGCGCCATCAACGCCGGCAGCGCGGTCGCGCCCTGGATCAGATCGTCATAGGCGGGCTTCGCCGCATAAGGTCCGTCCTGGCCGAAACCGAACACGCCGGCATAGATCAGGCGCGGGTTGATTTTCGCGACCACGTCGTAGCCGAGGTTCAGCCGTGCCATCGCCTGCGGGCGCACATTGTAGACCAGCACGTCGGCGGATTTGATCAGCCGCAGCACGGCATCGCGCCCGGCGGGCTTCTTCAGATCGAGACAGATCGAGCGCTTGCTGCGGTTGGTATTGAGGAACACCGGTCCCATGCCGGGATGGCGCGTCGGCCCGATCTGCCGCGTCACGTCGCCGTCGAGCGATTCCACCTTGACGACGTCGGCACCGTAATCGCCGAGCATCTGGGTGGCATAGGGCCCCATCAGCACGGTCGTCATGTCGATGACCTTGATGCCCTTTAGCGGTCCCATGGCCCAATTTACTCCCGGATCTGTCGTTCCGGTCTAGTAACGGGAGGTTTTCGGGAAGATCAAGGCGCGCCCGGCGTATGGGCGTATGCGCGGCCGTAAGCTACTGCTTCTTCAACCTGGCGTCGCGCTCCCGGGTCAGCCTTTCCAGCTCCTCGTTCTGCTGGCTGAGCCGGTCGGCGATGCGAGCCTCGTTCCGCTCGCCGGAAGCGGCGG
>DATCXE010000215.1:0-3762 GCA_036565985.1 Bradyrhizobium sp. | reverse complement strand
AGCCGGTCGGGCAACGCGGTCAGCAGCGCGCCCTGGCCGAGCCGCCGCGCCCATTCCTGCAGGTCCTGCCCCAGGAACCGGTAGCCGCCGACGGCCATGATCCCCGAGGGCGGTGCGGTGATGTTGATCGCGCGTGTCGTGCGATCGAGCCGTGCAGCATAATCC
Source organism: Bradyrhizobium sp. (assembly GCA_036565985.1). Lineage (GTDB taxonomy): Bacteria > Pseudomonadota > Alphaproteobacteria > Rhizobiales > Xanthobacteraceae > Bradyrhizobium. The sequence continues at coordinate 3,597 of DATCXE010000215.1, read as the reverse complement.
GTGTCGACGTAGTCGCGCGGCGGCGCGGCGGTCAGCGAGTCGCTTGGCGGCGGAGGCGGCGCGTAGGCGGCGACCGGCACCATCGGCCCGCGAAGCCCCAACGTGCCGCGCGGCGTCAGCAGGATTTCGCCGGATATCGAGGATCCCGGCAATTCGCGCGGTGCGCCGTGAGGGCCGGGCTTGATCAGGGCCGGCGAGCCACCTTCGGCGATCCGGCGCGCGCCGAACAAGCCGGCTTCGCCGAACAGGTAGACATCCGTCAGTGTCGCCTGCTGCGCGGACCAGCACGCGCTGGAACTGACTTGTTCCGGCGTGCGCCAAAGGCCGATGACATTGCGCAAGCTCGGCAGCCGGCCTGCGAGGTCGAGTTCGTCCAGCCGCAGCGCCAGCTGTGCCGGCGCAATCAGTGTGTCGCACTTCAGCTCGTTGATTTGCTGTTCCAGCACCTCCTCGTCGAACGGATGGTGCAGCACGAGCGTCCCGCCCGACAGCAGCCAGACCGCCAGCGAGGAGGCGAGGCCGGCAAACGACATCGGCGAGAACGCCGACAGGACCGTCGCGCCCTGTCGCACGTCGCTTTCAAGCGACATCGCAAGGCCACCCGCGATCAGTCCGAGATGGGCGCGCGGGACGGGACGGAAACCGTCCGTCGTCATGTCGAAGGAAATCAAGGCCGCCTTGCGGCCATCCTCGATGACGGCGCGCGCGATCGGGGATTCCCGGAAGATGGCGTTGTCGAGCGAGGCCATACCCTCGGGCAGGTCGCTGCCGAAGCCGCAGACATGGCGGATCGAGAACGCTTCGGCTGCGGCGTTCATGGCGAGATCCGAATAGATGACACCATCGACCTTGCTCGACGTCACGATCGCCCGCGCGGCGGTGCGGTTGAGCGCCATGGTCAGCTCCGACTGCCGCCAGAGCAGGGGCAGCACCGCGACCACGAGGCCGGCGCGGAAGGCGGCGAGGATCGTGAGCGCGAATTCGATCGTGTTCGGCAATTGAACCGCGATCACGGAATTCGACGGCAATCCGGATTCGACGAAGTGCGCGGCCAGCGACGAGATCATGCGGTCGGCCTGCGCGTAGGTAAGGCGCTTCGGCGGCTGTCCCGTCACACGCTGCTTGTTGGAAGGGTCCACCAGCGCCAGCGCATCCGGCTGCCGCGCCAGGATGCGTTTGAACAACGTATCGAGCGTTGGCGAAGCGGTGGGCTGGGTCACGGCGCTATTTCAGTTCTGTCACGAGGGTCGGATTAGCTGATCAATCACTCTACCAGGTTACGCTATCTAGCTACTTTGGTTGCAGTTCCGGCTTATGCCACCACGTTTCCGGCAGATAGCCCGTCAACGCCGTCGCTGCAGGCCGTTCTATCCGATTCCATCGCGCGATCCATTGCTCCTGCACGTTAAACACCGGGATAGCATAGAAACCCGACATCAGCACCCGATCCAGGGCCCTTACTGCGGAAACAAACGGTGGATGTTCGCGCGCTTCCAGAAGTGCTGCGATCAGGGCGTCGATGGCCGGCTCCTTCGCTCCCATGTAATTCCGCGTGCCGGGAATGTCGGCGGCCTGGCTGCCCCAGTAGAATGATTGTTCGTTGCCGGGGGACAGCGACTGGTCCCAGCGATTTTGCAGCATGTCGAACTCGTAACCAAGCCGGCGCTGGTCGAACTGAACGGGATCGACCGCGCGCACGCTGGCTTCGATCCCGGCGCGCTTGAGGTCGCGCTGATAGGCGAGCGCGATCCGCTCCTGATCGCGCGTCGTCACCAGAATCTCGAAGGTGAAGGGCGTTCTCGTTGAGCGTTGCCGCAGCACGGTCCCATCGAGGTCGTAGCCCGCCGCCGACAGCAAGGTCAGCGCGCTGCGCAGCGCTGCGCGATCGCGGCCCGATCCGTCGGTAACAGGCAGCCGGTAGGTGCCGTCGAGAATGTCCGGCTGAACCTGTCCGCTGAATGGTTTCAGGAGTTCGCGCTCGCGTTCGTCCGCGGCGCGGGTATAGGCCGATAGTTCGGATCCTGCGAAGAAGCCCGCCGAACGCGCATAGAGCCCGAAGAAGTAGTTGCGGTTGATCCATTCGAAATCGAACAGCAGCGTCAGCGCCTGTCGCACGCGGATGTCGGCAAACACCGGACGCCGCGTGTTGAACACGAGGAATTCCGATGGTTGCGGCATTCCGGTCTTGATGGTCTCGCGGATCAATTCGCCATTGCGCGCGGCCGGAAAATCGTACCCGTCGTGCCAGCGCAGGGGCTCCTGCTCGACGCGAAAATCGTAGAGCCCGCGCTTGAATGCCTCGAACTGCCCGTTGGACTCGCGATAGAAGTCGAGCCTGATTTCATCGAAGTTCCACAACCCCCGGTTCACCGGCAGGTCGCGGCCCCAATAGTCAGGGTTGCGTGTCAGCGTGACGCTTGCCCCGGGTTTGACCGCCGTGACGCGGTAGGGGCCGGAACCGAGCGGCCCGGCCATCGTGGTTTCCTCGAAGGTCGCGGGATCGACGGCGTGCCGCGGCAACACGGGCATGAGGCCGAGGATCAGCGGCAGTTCCCGGTCGTTGGCGCCACCAAAGTCGAACCGCACGGTGAACGGGTCGATGGCTTCGGCCTTTGCGACCTTGGAATAATACTGCCGGTGATTGGGGCGACCCTGGTCGCGCAGCAGCGCCCAGGAGAACAGCACATCATCCGCCGTGACCGGCTTGCCGTCCGCAAAGCGCGCGCGCGGATCGAGACGGAAGGTGACATAGGTCCGCGCGTCGTCGGTCTCGACGCTCCTGGCGAGCAGGCCGTAGAGCGTGAAGGCCTCGTCATTGCCGCGCGCCATCAGGCTCTCGACCACATAACCTCGAATTTGCTGAACAGCGAGACCCCGGACGATCAGCGGATTGAGGCTGTCGAAAGTTCCGAGCAGTCCCCAGGCCAGCCGTCCCCCCTTCGGCGCATCCGGATTGGCGTAGGGCATGTGGGAGAAGTCGGCGGGCAAAGCGGGGGCGCCGTGCATCGCGATCGCGTAGCTTTCCGCGGCCGGCGCCGGACGGGCGATCGCTGCGGTCCACGCACCCAGCGCGAGTGCAGCGCCGACCCGTACACGCTGCAGGAGACGCCGGCGGATGCGCCCGGAGGCGGGCATTAGCGGTGGCGGATTTGATTCGAAAATGCTCACCGTTTAGCTTTACCACAGGCGTTGGCATTCGTTCGCAGTGGACGTCAAAGATGCCTGTCGGCATTGATCTTTTCGTCGGTCGCTGTATTGAAGGCGGGCGATTGAATCCGGGTCGGATTGCCTGTCACGTATCCGCCTCAATTGCCAAGGAGACAGCCGCGCAAACGGCTAGATTTCGGTGCCTGTAGCGGTTTCGGGTGCTCCCGTTCAGAAAGGGTTTTCCGCAATGAATTTCTGTATCTTGGCCGCTTCGGTCCGGCCGCGTGGGCGGGGTTTCACCTTGCTGGCGGCCACGGCGCTGTCGGCAGGTCTGATCGCTTCAAGTGCCATGGCCCAGCAGCCCGCGCCGGCCCATGGGGCTCCGAAGATCGCGCAGGCGCCTGCGCCCGCGGCGCCGAAGGCCGCGCCCAAGGCCGCCCCGAAGGCCCC
>DATCXE010000205.1:0-6874 GCA_036565985.1 Bradyrhizobium sp. | reverse complement strand
TCAATCGAGCCAAACGCAGCCGACCAGAAGCTCATCGACGCGCTGATGCGGCTGATGGCGGACGAGCGCATCTACCGTCACGACAACGTCACCATCGGCACGCTCGCGACCAAGCTCGGAATTCCCGAATACAAATTGCGGCGGCTGATCAACCAGCGGCTCGGTTACCGCAATTTCAATGTCTTCCTCAACGAGCACCGGATTGCGGAAGCCAAGGCCGCCCTGGCCGATCCGAGCCAGGCCGAAGTCCCCGTCATTACGATCGCGATGGACGCGGGCTTCCAGTCGCTTGGGCCCTTCAACCGTGCCTTCAAGGCGACGACAGGCGTCACGCCGACTGAATATAGGCGGCTCAAGGTCACCGCAGCCTGATCTTCAGGGCATTGTAATTACTGTTTTATTTCGGAATCGGCGAGGGGTTTGAAGGTTCGGTCAGGGCGATTTCCAAATCCGGCGAGCCGCTACCTGTGAACTCGGCATCCTGCCCGGCACGCGCTGATGCGTCATGCCGGAGGCCCATGTGACCAGACGAAATCTCATCCTCATCCTCGCCGCCGCCACCGCCCTCGGCGCGCTCGCGCTGTCAGCCGCGCGGGCGCGCGATGTTCCAAAGGTGGCGACGGGCTTTGTCGCCAACATCCTCTGCTCGGAAACCTTCGTGTCCGGCCAGCCGCCGGAGCGGATCTTTGCGGAAACCACGGCCGCGATGCCCGGTGTCAGCCTCGTTACCTGGGCCATGGGCTACAAGGTCGACCGCGCGCGGCGGGACGTCACGGTGACATTGTTTGGCTTCGGCAGGAGCCACGCGGTCTACCGCGAGGGTTTCGGCTGCTATCTCGATCACGGCGATGCGGTCGCCGCTGCCTCGCTGCCTGCCGCCGAGATCAAGCCGGGGCAGGTGCTGCTGCCTGAAATCGCCGGTGCTGCGGTGGTTGCACCGGCGAGCCCGCAACTGGCGGCAGCGGTCGACCGCGCCTTCGCCGAGCCCGAGCAGTCTCCGCTGCGCCACACCAAGGCGGTGGTTGTCGTGAAGGACGGCCGCGTCGTCGCCGAGCGTTATGCGGAAGGGTACGGCATCGATACCCCGGTCCTCGGCTTCTCCGCGACCAAGTCCGTCATGTCGGCGCTAACGGGTATTCTGGTGCGAAAGGGCGCGCTCACGCTCGATCAACCCGCGCCGATCGCGGCATGGAGAGCGGATGGCGATCCACGCGGAGCGATCACGGTCGATCATCTCCTGCGCCATACGGCGGGACCGGCGCTTGGCAGTTCGCTGCAGGCCTCGCTCGGCTCTGCGCTGGAGCCGGTCAACCGGATGAAGTTCATGGAATCGGACATGGCCGGCTATGCCGAGAGCATCGCGCTCGCGACGCCGCCCGGCAGCGCCTGGAACTACAACGACGGCAACACCGTCATCCTCTCGCACCTGATCCGCAATGCCGCCGGCGGCGGTCCGGCCGATGTGATGCGGTTCGCCCGCGAGGAACTGTTCGCGCCGCTCGGCATGCGCAACGTCACGATCGAGTTCGACGCATCGGGCAATCCGGAAGGATCGAGCCAGATGCTCGCGAGTGCGCGCGACTGGGCGCGCTTCGGGATGCTGTATCTCAGCGATGGCGTGGTCGGCGGCAGACGCATCCTGCCGGAAGGGTGGGTGAAATACTCGGCATCGCCGACGCCAAATGCCTGGGTAGGGATGGGAGCCGGCTTCTGGACCAATCTCGGCGACAGCTTTGGCGCGTCCTATCGCGTCGAGCGTGGCTGGCCGCGCGACGCCTTCTTCGCCAAGGGTACGATCGGGCAATATGTGATCATCGTGCCTTCGGAGCGACTCGTCATCGTCCGGCTCGGCCGTTCGCCGAACTGGCCGCCGGAAGCCGACGGCGTGTTCGACCTCGTGCGCGACGTGGTCGCGGCGACGGGGAGCAAGGGAAGGCTCGCGGGCGCGAATTGAGGCGTGGTGCGGGAGGTTGTTTCTCCCTCTCCCCGTCCTTCACGGGGAGAGGGCGGGGTGAGGGGCTCCATCCGCCAGCGAGCTTTGTCGATAGATCTGTACCCCCTCACCCGGCGCTGCGCGCCGACCTCTCCCCGCAAGCGGGGCGAGGTTGGTCCGCGCCTACTGCCGTCCCAGCTGCGTCGCCTTCTCGACGCGATCGAATCTTTCGAGAGAGAGGATCGCGTCGGCGAGCTGGTCGGCGCGGCCGTTCAGCACCGGGCGGGCAAGCGTGAGGAATTTCTGCTGCATCGCCTGCGCGTCCGGAAACGAATCCGGCTCGCCGGAGGGATCGACATAGAGCCGCTCATGCACGCCGTCGTCGGTAGTGATGGAGACGCGCGCGCCGAACGGATGGGTGCGGCCGACCTCGAGGCGATCGTCCTGCACCACGTCGAACTTGTCGGCCAGCGCATTGACGGCGGCATCGCCGAGCCGGTCGTAATCGTCCCAGCCGAAACGGCCCTGGTCGAGCGCCAGCGCACCGGTGAAGAACATCGAGAACTGCCCGCCGACGATCGAGGTCGGGTGGCGCTTGGTGGCGGCATCGCCGGTCAGTGTGATACCGTTACGATGCAGGCCGATCTCGACGCGTTTGATCTGATCCGGCGTCAGATTGTGTTCCCGGCGCATCGCGATCAGCGCATCGAGGGCCGCATGGGTATAGCGGCAGCTCGGATAGGGCTTTACGCCGATCTTCAGGGTTTCATAGGTCTTGCCGAGGCCGGCGGTCGCCTTGTCGGGATGCGCGTCATCTGTGTAGCCGACCAGCAGGCCGTGCTTGCCCTCGACGGACTCCGTGGAACCGACAAAATCGTTGCGCGCCAGCGTCGCGGCGATGACGCCGTTCATGGCCGCCGCGCCGACCTGGTAGCGCTTGTTCCAGGCGCCGTTGACGAGGAATTGCAGCGAGCCCGCGGCCTGGCTGCCGGAAACGCCGAACGCTGCGATGATCTGGTCCTTCGAAAGGCCGAACAGTTTTCCAGCAGCCGCAGCGGCGCCGTAGGTTCCTGCCGTCGCGGTCGGATGGAAACCGCGGGCGTAATGCGAGGTGGGATCGAGCGCGTTGCCGAGCCGACAGCACACTTCATAGCCGGCCACGATCGCGGTCAGCACGTCGCGGCCCGAGGCGCCGACCATTTCGCCGACGGCGAACGCCGCCGGCACCACGGGCGCGCTCGGATGCAGCGAGGAGTCGGCATGGGTATCGTCGAAATCAAGCGAGTGGCCGAGCGCGCCGTTGAGCAGGGCGGCGACCGCGGGCGTCCAGGTCTTGCTGTCGCCGAATACGGTGGCTTCACCCTTGCCGTCGAGCGCCAGCGCTTCCAGCATCTTGAGCAGCGAGGGGGTGGATTCCGCATCGCGCCGCGCCCGGATCGCGCTGCCGAGGAAATCGAGCGTCAGCACCTTGGCGCGCGCCAGGACTTCCGGCGGAATGTCCTCGAATTTCAGGTTGGCGACGTAGGCTGCAAGCGTTGCGGTTTCGTTGGCCATCGTGTTTCCTCGTATTTGCCGGGCAGGGTAGGCGGACGGAGTTAACCTTTCAAGCTGCCTTCCCGTCGCGGGCAACAGTCATGCCTCAGGTCCACTAGCACAGGCGTGGCAGGCAGATTCCGGAATGCGGCGCATGATGACCTTCGCAAAACGCATGCTTGGACCGCTCGAGGACCGCAAGACGCAACTGGCGCTCGCGGTCCGGCTCGCCGTTGCCGCTGTCGCGGCCTACGCGATCGCGAGAGCGTTGCATCTGATGCTGCCGCTATGGGCGGTGCTGACTTCGCTGATCGTTACCCAGATGAGCGTCGGCCGGTCCCTGAAGGCAACCCGCGACTACATGCTCGGCACGATCGGCGGCGCGGTCTATGGCGGCGCCATTGCGATATTGATTCCGCATTCCGGCGAGGGCGGATTGCTGGCGCTGCTGGTGCTGGCAGTGGCGCCGCCGGCTTTCGTCGCAGCCATCAATCCCAGCCTGAGCACTGCCACCGTGACGGCGGTGATCGTCTTGCTGGTTCCGGCCATGAACCATGCCAACCCGCTGGATTCCACGATCGACCGGCTGTTCGAAGTCACCGTCGGCGCGCTGACCGGGCTTGTGGTTTCATTCCTGGTGCTGCCATCGCGGGCGATCAGTCAGATCCGCATCAATTCGGCGCAGCTTCTGGATCTGCTGGCCGCCGCATTCGCCGAGTTGCTCGCCGGACTGACGCGCGGGCTCGACAACGACGCTCTGCACCGTATTCAGGACGGTATCGGCACCGCGATGGCGAGCCTCCATGCGACCGGCCTGGAAGCCGAGCGCGAGCGCGCGACGCACCTGTCATCCGGGCCCGATACCGGCCCGTTGCTGCGGACCATCCAGCGGCTGCGCCATGATGTGGTGATGATCGGGCGTGCCAGTGTGGTGCCGCTCCCGGCCAATGTGCAGGCAAGGCTGGCGCGGCCACTGTCCGATGTCAGCAACGCGATCGTCGGCTATCTGCGCGATGCGGCCGCAGCTCTGCGAAACGGCAGCGGCGCCGTGAACATTCAGCCCGTCGACGTGGCGCTGCAGGCCTATGCCGCCGAAGTGGCCACGTTGCGGAGCGAGGGGTTGATCCGCGGCGTGCCGGTCGATGTCGCGGAGCGGTTCTTCGCGCTGGGATTCTCGCTGGAGCAGATGCGGCAGAATCTGAAGGATCTCGATCGATGTCATGCCGAATGGTGCGAGGCGCCGGCCACGACAGCGGCCAGTGCAAAAGGCTAGTACCGTCAGCGCATCAACTCGCGACCTGGCGCAGCAGTGCCGGCACGATCAGCCGGTGAAACGGCATGATGATCGCGAGATAGGTCCGGCCCAGCCAGTTGTGCGTCTTGACTACCGTCGTGGCCGTCACCTGTCTGACGCTGCCCGGCGGCGTCACGTCCACCACAACCCGAAAGTCGAGATGGCGATCGTTGAAGCCGGCGATGAGGCGCCCGGGAGTTTCGCTCACGACTGGAAATATCCCGATCATGTCGCGGGGGGCGGCCGAGCCCGACGTTTTCAGCCCGAGCGGCGTCACCAGCAGATTGCGCAACGACAACAGCGCTTCGGCCCATCGTGGTTGGCGCGCCATCATGCGTTCCGCCGCGCGCCTCGCATTGAGGTCGCGATCCTCGATTTCAATCCGAAACGCGTCGGCGAACTGCGCGCCGTCCAGCAGCGCATCGGCATCGACGGCAGGGGTGACCTCGTGGACGGGCATCAGAAGGCGAGCTTGCTCGTGAGCCGGCCGAAGCGCAAGAGCAGAAGGGTGGCATAGACCGCGGTTCCCACCGACAGCCCGATCCAGACGCCGACCGCGCCTAGCGGCGTCCAGAAGCCGAGCCAGCAGGCGCAGGGAAAGCCGATCAGCCAGTAGCTGAGGATGGCGAACAGCAGCGGGATCCGCGTGTCGTTCATGCCGCGCAGCGATCCGGCGGCGACGGTCTGGATGGCGTCGGCGATGAAGAAGGTCGAGCCGACCAGCAGCAGCGTCGCGGAGAGTTCGGCGGTCGCATCGGTGTTTTCGCCGAGGAAGATCTCGGCGATCCCGAACCGGCTGATGATCACGGCGAGCGTCAGGATGGCGGCGAGCACGATTCCGAGCCAGGTCGCAACATATCCTGCGCGTCGGACCCCGCCGGCATCGCTGCGGCCGATGGCGTGGCCGACGCGGACGGTGGCAGCCATGGCGATGCCGAACGGCACCATGTACAGGATCGCCGCGACCTGCAGCGCGATCTGGTGCGCGGCCAGCGCCGTCGTGCTGATCACGCCCATCAACAGGCCGGCGGCGCCGAACAGGCCGTATTCGAGCAGGAAGGAGATCGAGATCGGTGCGCCGATGACGACGAGCTGCCGCATCAATTGCCAGTCGATGCGCCAGAAATGACCGAGCACATGATACTTCCGGAACGGGCGGCGACGCGTGGCAAACCACAGGCCCGCCAAGAACGTTGCCGCATTGACGATCGAGGACGCAAGGCCCACGCCGAACAGGCCGAGTTCGGGCATGCCGAAGGCGCCGTACAGCAGCACATAGACCAGTGCCGCATTGGCCGGGATCGCGGCCAGCGTGATCCACAGGATCGGCTCGGGTCGGTTGACCGCGCTCATGAAGCCGCGAATGGCCATAAACCACAATGCGGGCAGGATGCCCCATGCCAGGCCGAGCAGATATTGCTGTGCGAGTTGGACCGACGCCGGCGCCTGGCCCAGCATCAGCAGAATATGTTCGCCGCGCAACAATATCGCCATCATCGGCAGCGACATCAGCAGCGCGGCCCACAAGCCGACGCGAAGCGATCGCCGGATCAAATGCGGATTGCGCGCGCCGAATGCCTGCGCCGCCAGCGGTGCCACCGCAGATACCAGTCCCATGCCGAAGGTGAAGCTGACAAAGAAGACGGTATGCGCCAGCGCGGCCGCGGCCATCGCCTCGCTGCCGAGGCGGCCGATCATGGCGATGTCGGTCGTCATCATCGCGATCTGCCCGAGCTGCGTCAGCGCGAGCGGAACCGCCAGCTTCAGCGTCTCGGAGAGTTCAAGCGCGAGATGACGGCCGGGGACGGCCCCGGATGTAGGCGGCGCGATCGGTGTAGCTTCGACTTTTTCGAGCATTGTGGCTGACTAACACCGTCGAGGGTCGAAAAGGTGACGGCGCCGTTTACGGGCTAGTGGCCGTCGCGCGCGGGTACGCGGGTGATCCTGGCGCCGAGGGCATTGAGCCGCTCCTCGATGCGCTCGTAGCCGCGCTCGATCTGGTCGGCGTTGTTGATGGTGCTGGTGCCTTCGGCAGCCACCGCCGCCAGCAGCATGGCCATGCCGGCGCGGATGTCGGGCGAGGTCATCGTCGAGCCGCGCAGCCGGCTTGGGCC
>DATCXE010000191.1:0-2184 GCA_036565985.1 Bradyrhizobium sp. | reverse complement strand
TAGGATGGGTAGAGCGAAGCGAAACCCATCAAGATTAGGGCGATGCAAGATGATGGGTTTCGCTTCGCTCTACCCATCCTACACAGCGGCTCACAACCCCGCACGCCACTGCCTTGCGGTCTGCAGTATCCAGTCGCGGTAGAGCGTCAGCGGTGTGACGCCCGTCATGCCGCCGCAGCCTGCCGAGCCGTTAGGCCCGGTCGACCAGCTCACGACGCCGACGATCACGGGGCCGCTTTCCTTGTCCTCGAAAACGGGCCCGCCGGAATCTCCGGTGCAGGCCCCTAACCCGTCGCGCGTGCCCTGGCTCACGGGGTCGACCAGACGGATCTGCAGCGTGCCCGGCTTGCCGGTTGCGACCAGCGCTGCCAAGCGGATCGTTCCGCCGCTCTTGCCGTCGCCGCGCACGGTCACGCCGATGCCGGCGATGGTGAAGCGGCTGCCGACGTTGATCGGGATGTTGGGCAAGCCCAGTATCGACGGCGTCTTGCCTTTCGCCGGCGCTGCCAACTGCAGCAACGCGACATCAGCCGTCGCGCGATGGCCCAGCATCGCCTGCATGTTGAAGCCGGGATGGATGGCGACCCGTTTGACATCCTGCAATTTCGGCTGCCGGTCCGGCCCGTATTCGACGATCTTGTATTCGGCGCCCGGCTGCACGCAATGCGCCGCCGTCAGCACCAGGTTTGGCGCGATCATGGCCCCGGTGCAGAAATTACCGCGCGAGCCGACGATGGTGACGACCGAGCGTGCAACGCCGTCGGTCTGTGGCGCGCCGCCGCCGACAATGGCGTGGGCGGGAGCGGACAGCAGCAGTGAAAGGCCGACGATCAGGCGAGGCAGGGTCTTCATCACGGCAGCAATAGCCCGCGCCGTGCATATCGCCAAGCGGCGGATCGGGCTGGTTCCTGCGGACATTCCGTGTTAGCCGCTGCCTCAACACATTCATCCAGGCAGGGAACGATGGTCGAAGCGGTAATCTGGGATTTTGGCGGGGTGCTGACCACCTCGCCGTTCGAGGCGTTTACGCGATTCGAGACCGAGCGCGGGCTGCCCGCCGACATCATCCGGCGCACCAACGCCGCCAACCACCTGGAAAACGCCTGGGCGAAATTCGAGCGCGCCGAGGTCGACATCCACGCCTTCGACGAGTTGTTCGCGACCGAATCCCGCGCGCTGGGCGCCGAAGTTCGCGGCAAGGACGTGCTTCCACTGCTCTCGGGCGACCTGCGGCCTGAAATGGTCGAGGCGCTGAAGCGCGTGAAGGCGCGGTTCAAGACCGGCTGCATCACCAACAATCTTCCGGCCAACGCCATCGGCAGCCACAGCGGCCGTTCGCTCTATGTCGCCGAAGTGATAGTGCTGTTCGATCACGTCATCGAGTCAGCGAAAATTGGTCTCCGAAAGCCCGACCCGCGCATCTACCAGATGATGGTCGAGACGCTGAAGGTCGATCCCAAGAACTGCGTCTATCTTGACGACCTCGGCGTCAACCTGAAGCCCGCGCGCCAGATGGGCATGACCACGATCAAGGTGCTCAACGCCGCGCAGGCCATCACCGAGCTAGAAGCGGCAACCGGGCTGACATTGCGCTAGGCGGAATACCGGAATTTGCCGGCACCCATGAGCAAACGGCGCTTGTTCTTTGGCGAGAACGCAGGCAGAACATTCCGAAATCCCTGAATTCGGAGTTGAAACCCTTGGGCGATATCAGGCCTTCGGCCTCGATCGAGGCAGTGGAAAGCGGACTTGCGGCGCAAGGCTATATTGCGAGCCGCCAGATCGCGACCGCCGTCTACCTGGCGCAGCAGATCGAAAAGCCCATACTCGTCGAAGGCCCCGCCGGCGTCGGCAAGACCGAACTCGCCAAGGCGATCGCCGCCTGGCGCGGCCTGAAGATGATCCGCCTGCAATGCTATGAGGGACTGGACGAGGCCAAGGCGCTCTACGAGTGGAAATACGCAAAACAGCTTCTGTATACGCAGATCCTGAAGGACAAGCTCGGCGAAGTGCTTGGCGGCGCGCCGACGCTGGAGGCGGCGCTCAACCAGCTGCATGATTTCGGCGACGTGTTCTTCTCCAAGGAATTCGTCGAGCCGCGGCCGCTCTTGGGCGCAATCCTCGCCGAAGAGCCCGTCGTGCTCCTGGTGGACGAGATCGACAAGGCGGAAGTCGAGTTCGAGG
>DATCXE010000179.1:0-2741 GCA_036565985.1 Bradyrhizobium sp. | reverse complement strand
CGCTCCTTCGGCTCGGCAAGCGCCCGGCCGACGATGGTGATGAGTTCCTTCAGGTCAAACGGCTTCGGCAGATACTCATACGCGCCGCGCTCCGAGGCCCGGATCGCCGTCATGAAAGTGTTCTGCGCACTCATCACGATGACGGGAAGGTTCGGCCGCATCTTCTTGATCCGCGGCAATAGATCGAACGCGTTCTCGTCCGGCATCACCACGTCGGTGATGACGAGATCGCCCTCGCCCTGGCTCACCCAGCGCCACAGCGTCGCTGCGTTCCCGGTCAGGCGAACCTCATATCCAGCGCGCGAAAGCGCCTGGTTCAGAACCGTGCGGATGGCGGTATCGTCATCGGCTACGAGAATGCTACCTGCGGGCATTGTAATTCCTCATCTTGCGTCCTGTGAGGCAGGCGGCGGCGTACCCGGAACGCCGTCGCGGTTGCTTTGGTCGAACTGTTTGGCGGGATTGAACATCGGCAGCAGCACGCGGAAGGTGGTCTTGCGCGGCTGGGATTCGCATTCGATGATGCCGCCGTGATCGCCGACGATCTTGGCAACCAGCGCCAGCCCGAGGCCGCTGCCGGTTTGCTTCGTCGTCACGAACGGATCGAACAGGTTCGGCAGCAGGTCTTCCGGCACGCCGGAGCCGTTGTCCTTGACGCAAAATTCCAGCGGCAGTGACACCCGCGATTTCTTGCCCGGCACCGACAGCCGCACGCCGGGACGGAACGCGGTAGTGAGCTGGATTTCCGCATCGGAACCGAGATCGGCGACCGCCTCGGCGGCGTTCTTGACGAGATTGAGGAAGACCTGAATCAGCTGGTCCTGGTTGGCCAGCACCGGCGGCAATGACGGATCGTAATCCTCGATGAAGCGGATGTTGCGGGCGAAGCCGGATTGCGCCAGCCGTTTGACGTGGTCGAGCACGGAGTGGATGTTGACCGGCCCGCGCGCCACCGGGCGGTCGTCGCCGAACACCTCCATGCGGTCGACCAGGGTGACGATACGATCGGCCTCGTCGCAGATCAGCCGCGTCAGCATGCGGTCTTCGGATGAGGCCGCCTGCTCCAGCAATTGCGCCGCGCCGCGGATTCCCGACAGCGGATTCTTGATTTCGTGCGCCAGCATCGCGGCCAGCGCGATCACCGAGCGCGCCGCGCTTCGATGGGTCAATTGCCGGTCCATCTTGTCGGCGATGGTGCGTTCCTGCAGCATCACCACGATATGGCCCGGCCGCTCGGTGAGCGGGGCTACGTGCAGATCGACCTGGCGATCGCCGCCGATGCGGGGCGTGCCCAGATCGACCTTGTACTCGTTGACCGGCGAGCCGCTCGAGCGCACCTGATCGATCAGCGCCAGCAGCGGGCTGCCGAACGGCACCAGTTCCTTCAGCGACTGTCGCCGCAGGAATTGCGTCGAAATCTCGAAGAAGGATTCGGCGGCGATGTTGGCGTCGACGATGCGGCCGTCGGGTGCCACCAGCAGCACGGGGTTGGGCAGCGCGTTGAGGATGGCCTCGCTGTCGGCGGGCACTGGCCGGCGATGTTCTGCGGCTGACGTCATGCAGCAGCACTCCATGCAAAATCGTCGTAGGCGTCCTGGAGCGATCGATGCACCCGGTGCGGATCCTCCGACGTCAGGATGTCCTGTCGCCAGCGCTTGAGCTTCTCAGCCGGCGCGCGGCTGCACTGCGCGGCGATCTCCAGCGCCCAGCCAAGATGTTTTCGCGCGTGCTTCAGTCCGATACGCAGGCCGTAGTGGCAGCAGATCTGATCGTAGAGCGCGCGGATATGGCTGAGCTGTTCGGCAAGGTCAGGCACGGCCTCGGCTTTGCCGGTTTCGAGCCGGCGCCCGATCTGCCCCGGCAACCACGGCTGTCCCTGCGCGCCGCGCCCGATCATGACGGCGTCGGCGCCGGAGATTTCGAGCGCCTGTACGGCCTTTTCGAACGAGGTGATATCGCCGTTGACGACGAGCGGCACCGAGATCGCATCCTTGACCGCGCGCACCGCAGTCCAATCTGCCTCGCCCTTGTAGAACTGGCAACGCGTCCGCCCGTGCACGGTGATCATCTGAACGCCGGCTGCTTCCGCCCGGCGCGCGAGTTCGGGCGCGTTGAGCGAGCGATCATCCCAGCCGAGACGCATCTTCAGCGTCACCGGAACTTTCACGGCCGCGATCGTCGCTTCGATCAGCGTCAGCGCATGATCGAGATCGCGCATCAAGGCCGAACCGGACTGGCCGCCGGTAACATGACGCGCCGGACAGCCCATGTTGATATCGATGATGTCGGCCCCGGCGGCTTCCGCGACCTTGGCCCCCTCCGCCATCCAGTGAGTCTCGCAGCCCGCGAGCTGGACGACGTGCGGCCCGATGCCTGCGGCCTCACAGCGCAGCCGCGACATCGGCCGGCCGTGCACGAGTTCATCGCTGGCGGTCATCTCTGACACGACGAGCCCGGCACCGAGGGCGGCGGCTTGACGTCGAAAAGGGGCATCGGTAACGCCGGACATCGGCGCCAGAAGAACCCGGTTGGCGACCGCAATCTCGCCTATTTTCAACGGCTTAGGGCGTGAACTTTCCAGGCCGGGCACAGGGTTCTCATAGTTGGGACAGCAGCGTCATTGCCGCCATCGGCGCATATTGTGAGCACAAATCTTGTGCAGTCAAGCTTCTTGCCTACACTTTAGACAGATCTATCATTTGTGCAAGTGCACTGCAACAAAAACCGCTTTTCCCACAGCT
>DATCXE010000178.1:0-7270 GCA_036565985.1 Bradyrhizobium sp. | reverse complement strand
TGCCCACAAACTTGCTGGTGGATGCACCGATCGAAAGGCCCACGCTCATCCCCGAAACCGTGAAGGGATATCTCTTGCCGCGAAATGTCAGTACACCCTGGCCACCGCCGACATCGACGATAAATCCGCCCTTGGTAAATACGACACTCACCGTGCCGGTATCAGCAAAGCCTGCTCCTGCAAAACCCGTCAGCAGCAACAGCGCCAGAGCAGCGGCCTGAGTCATCCGATGAATTTTCATACTGTCCTCCCGATTGCCGGATTCAGTGCCGCATGGGAGGCGAACGGCACCGTTGATCTATGTCAATGGGGTATGCGCCCGGGCGCTCGTCTGGCCTGCACCCGGTGAGTTTCGGCGGCTTGCATCGCCACGCCTGCCGAACAGCGCTTTCAGCGCTCCACGCCGAACAGCGCCCGCGCATTGCCGTGCGCGATCTGCGCCGCGGTCTTTGGCGGCAACTGGGCCAGCCAGGCGCGGTAGCCGGCCATGATCTCGCCGTAGCTTTCCCAGCGCTGGTTGATCCAGGTGTCGGAGCCGAGCAGGAAACGATCGGGATAGCGCTCGAACAGCGCGCGCCATTCGGCCGTCAGCTTTCCGCCGCCGTCGGTGATGCCGCCGCGGTAGGACAGTTCGCCCCAGAGCTTCGGATACTTTGCCAGCATCTCCGCGACGCGGTCGGTCGAAAGGCCGAAACCTGTGTGGGCCCAGATGATGCGGGCGCGCGGGTTGTGCCGCATCAGGATTTCGACGGCTGTGTCATCGGCATGGGCGTGCAAATAGAGATCGTTGGCGACGGCGAAGTCGACGGTCTTCTTCACCCACTCGCTTTCCGCCGCTCGGCCCGAGATATGAAACTCGCCGATGCCGCGATAGTAGCCGCGCTTGAACTCGTCCTGCACGAGGTCGAAAATAAAGGGATCGCCGAACCAGGTCTGGATATCGGCGCGCACGCGATATGGCCGGATGAAGGGAACCATCTGCAGCCCCGGCGGCCTGGCCTCCATCAGCGCATGCGTTCCGGTGTTCGGACGGCTGGTGGCGAGGATGCCGGTGACACGGTGCTTCCTGAACAGCGCCAGCACCTCGTCGACGCCGTAGAAGGGTTTCGGCTCCCAATTGTAGTGCATATGCGCGTCGAAGATTTCGATCGGCTCGTCGGCCTTGACCCGATCGGTCGCGCCGACTGTGCACGCGAATGCGACCAGGACGGCGATGCATCGCAAGACGGACACGATCCCGCGCCCGGTGCTCGTCATTCGGCCGCGACGACGTGAGGCCGCTCGCCCTCGCCGGTCTCTTCCAGTTGCGGTTCGAGCTTGCGCTTCAGGCGGCGGTCGATGCGGTCGAGATAGATGTAGATCACCGGCGTGATGTACAGCGTCAGCAATTGCGACAGGCACAGACCGCCGACCACCGCGACACCGAGCGGCTGGCGCAACTCGGCGCCTGCGCCGGCGCCGAGCGCAATCGGCAGCGTGCCGAAGATCGCGGCGAACGTCGTCATCATGATCGGGCGAAAACGCAAGAGCGCGGCTTCGCGTATGGCGTGCTCGGCGCTCAAGCCGACGCGGCGGCGCTCCAGCGCAAAGTCCACCATCATGATGGCGTTCTTCTTGACGATGCCGACCAGCATCACGATGCCGATCATCGCAATGACCGACATCTCCATCCCGAACAGCATCAGGGTCAGGATCGCGCCGATGCCGGCAGACGGCAGGCCGGAGATGATGGTGATGGGATGGATGAAGCTCTCGTAGAGAATGCCGAGGATCACGAAGGCCGCGAACACGGCGGCCAGGATCAGCACGCCCTGCCCGCGCAGCGAATCCTGGAACACCTGCGCGGTGCCGGAGAAGCCGGTGGCGATCGTCGCCGGCAGGTTCGAATTCTGTTCGAGTTCGGTGATCTTGTCGACCGCGTAGCCCAGCGAATAGCCGGGCGCGAGGTTGAAGGAGATCGTCACCGCCGGCTGCTGCGCCTGATGGTTGATCTGCAGCGGACCGACGGTCGGAACCAGCTTGGCCACCGCCGACAGCGGGATGGTCTGGTTGTTCTGGGTCTTCATGTACAGCTTGGAGAGATCGGACGGATCGACCCGGAACTGCGGCTGCACTTCCAGGATGATCTGGTAGTCGTTCGACGGCATGTAGATGGTGCCGACCTGGCGCGAGCCGTAGGCGTTGTAGAGCTGGTTGCGCACCTGATCGACGGTGACGCCGTAGACGGCAGCCTTTTCGCGGTCGACATCGACCGTCATCTGCGGGTTCTTGATGTAGAGGTCGGTGGTGACGTCGAGCAGGCCCGGCACCTTCTCGATCTTGTCGCGCATCTCCGGCGCCACCCGATACAGCGATTCGGTGTCGCCGCTCTGCATCACATACTGGTACTGGCTCTTGGAAATCCGGCCGCCGATATTGAGGTTCTGGATCGGCTGGAAGAACGCCTGC
Organism: Bradyrhizobium sp.; assembly: GCA_036565985.1. GTDB lineage: Bacteria > Pseudomonadota > Alphaproteobacteria > Rhizobiales > Xanthobacteraceae > Bradyrhizobium. The sequence goes on along the minus strand of DATCXE010000178.1, from coordinate 4,822 downwards.
ATGCCCGGAACCTGGCGGGCCTGGGCGCGCAGCCGTCCTATGATCACGCCAAGATTGTCGCGCTCCTTCTTCGGCTTCAACGCGATGAACAGGCGCCCGTAATTCGCGGTCACATTCGGGCCGCCGGCGCCGACCGTGGAATTGATGTAATCGATCGCAGGATCGGCTCTCAGCACTTCGACCAGCGCCTGCTGCCGCTCCTTCATCGCTTCGAAGGACGTATCGGTCGCCGCTTCCGTCACGCCGATCAGGAATCCCGTGTCCTCCTGCGGGAAGAAGCCCTTCGGCACGATCATGTAGAGATAGACGGTGCCGCCGAGCGTCGCCAGCGTCACGATCAGCATCAGCGCCTTGCGCGCCAGCACCCAGTCGAGCGTCCATTCATAGGCGCGCAGCCAGGAATCGAACATCGCCTCGAAAACGCGAAGCACGACATTCGGCTTCTTGTTGGGGTCATGCGCCCGCAGCACACGCGCGCACAGCATCGGCGTCAGCGTCAGCGAAACGAACCCGGACACGATGATCGCAACCGATACCGTCACGGCAAATTCGCGGAACACGCGGCCGACGATACCGCCCATCAGCAAGACCGGAATGAACACGGCGATCAGCGAAAAGGTGATCGAGATAATCGTAAAGCCGATCTCGCGCGCGCCCTTCAGCGCGGCCTCGAACGGCCGCATGCCGTGCTCGATATGGCGGACGATGTTTTCCAGCATGACGATGGCGTCGTCGACCACGAAGCCGACCGACAGCGTCAGCGCCAATAGCGTCATGTTGTTGATGGAATAGTCGAGCGCGTACATCACGGCGCAGGTGCCGAACAGCGAGATCGGAACCGCCAGCGCCGGAATGAAGGTCGCGGACGCCGAGCGCAGGAACAGGAAGATCACCAGGATCACCAGCCCGATCGCGATCAGCAGCGTTTCCTCGACGTCGGCCACCGCCTGGCGGATGGAGATCGAGCGGTCCATCAGGACATTGACCGACACCGACGGCGGGATCTGCGCCCGCAACACCGGCAACTTGGCCAGTATCCCGTCGACCACCGCCACCGTGTTGGCGTCCGGCTGCTTCTGGATGCCGAGGACGATGGCGCGCTCGCCGTTCAGCCAGCTCGCGATCCGCTCGTTCTCGACGCTGTCGTAGATCCGCGCGACCTCGTCGAGCTTGACCGGGGAACCGTTGACGTATTTGACGACGATGTGGCGATAGTCCATCGCCTTGTCCATCTGGCCCGAGGCCAGCAGCGCCACGTCCTGCTTCGGTCCGTTCAGCGTGCCCACGGGGGTCGAGGAATTGGCGGCCGAAACCGCGGCACGGACATCTTCGAGCGACAGCCCGCGCGCCGCGGCGGCTTCCGGGTCGGCCTGGACGCGAATGGCGAATTTCTGCGCGCCGTAAACGCTGACCTGCGCGACACCGGGAATTTGCGACAAGGTCTGGCCGATGGTGATCTCGCCATACTCGTTGACCGCCGACAGCGGCAGCGTGTTCGAGGTCAGCACCACAAACAGCACCGCGAAATCGGCCGGGTTCACCTTCCGGAAACTCGGCGGGATCTTCATCTCGATCGGCAACCGGCGCTGCGCGATGGTCAGCGCGGTCTGGACGTCGAGCGCGGCGGAGTCGATGTTGCGGTTGAGATCGAACTGAATCGTGATCTGGCTGGTGCCCTGCGCGGAGTTCGACGACATCGACGAGATGCCGGCGATGGTCGAGAGCTGTCGCTCGATGACGCCGGCCACCGACGCCGCCATGGTTTCAGCGCTCGCGCCGGGCAGCGTCGCGGTCACGGCAATGGTCGGGAAGTCGACTCGCGGCAGCGCCGACACCGGCAGCAGGCGGAATCCGAATATGCCGAACGCGATGATCGACGCCGTGATCAGCGTCGTCATGACCGGGCGCCGGATGCAGAGTTCGGAGAGCGTCATCGGCTAGGCTCCGGCCTTCTTGATCCGCGGCTCGACCAGCGTTCCATCCGAAAGCAGCAATTGCCCGTCGACCACCACGCTCTCGTCGCCGGCGAGCCCTTCCGAAATCACCGACATGCCCTGCGAGGTGCGATCCACCGTGACCGGCTTGACCCTGGCGACACCGTCCTTGACCACAAAGACGAAGTTGCCGCTCTGGCTGCGCTGCACGGCGACCGTCGGCACCACGATCGCATCCTCGATGCGGATGACGAGGTTGGTCGCGACCAGGGTTCCCGGCCACAACGTCTCGTTCGCGTTGTTCATGATGCCGCGCACGGTGACCATGCCGGTCGTCGCGTCCACCGTGTTCTCGACCATCGCGACCTTGCCGGTCTCGGAACGCTGATGGCCCGGGATCGTCGCGGTGACGCTGGAGCCTCCCTTCGCCATCGACTCGCGCAAATCCACCAGCACGCGCTGCGGAACCGCGAAGGTCACATAGACCGGCGCCATCTGGTTGATGACGGCGAGCGGAGATGTATCCGCCGGGCGCACGAAATTGCCGACCTTCACGTTGGCCGCGCTGATCCGGCCCGAGAACGGCGCGCGGATCGTGGTGTAGCTTTTCTGGACCTTCAGATTGTCGAGCGCTGCCTGATTGGCCTTGATGGAGCCGGCCAGGATGTCGGACTGCGTCCTGGCGTTATCGACATTGACCTGCGTGGTCGCGCCCTTGCCGACGAGATCGGTGAAGCGGCGGAGGTCGCGCTGGGCGCCTTCGAGCTGCGCCTGGTCCCGGGCCAGCACGCCCTCGGCCTGTTCGATCTGCGCGTCGATCTGGCGGCTGTCGAGCGTGAACAGCAGATCGCCCTCGTTGACCTTGGCGCCGTCCTCGAAATGAACCGCAACGATCGTCGTTTCCAGCCGCGACTTCAGCGCCACGCTCGATATCGGCGTCACCGTTCCGTTGGCGTCGACATCGACGGGAACGGACTTGCGCTCCGCCTTGGCAAGCTCGACCGAAACCATCCGGGGGCGTTGCGGCCCCTGGGCGTTGGAGCTGCCGCCCATCCACGAGGAGCGGGTAATAAATCCGGCCGCTGCTGCGATGCCGACGGCGCCGGCCAGAAGTATCAACGTGCGCTTTTTCATAACTTTCACGCTCGCCGTTCCCTGCGACGGAAGGAACGGTTCGAACCTGCCCCTTGATGGCGATTTTTGCGCCTTGTTTCTAAACAGTTACCACAGCCATGTGTCACATGGTATGCCACTGAACAACGAAATGTGTAGTTACAATCCGGACAGATTTTATGCGAATTGCCACGTGGAACGTTAACTCGGTCCGGCAGCGGCTCGACCATCTCCTGACCTGGCTCAAGGACTGCTCGCCGGATGTCGTCTGCCTGCAGGAAATCAAATGCGTGGACGAGGCGTTCCCGCGGCTGGAGATCGAAGAGCTCGGCTACAACGTCGTCACCCACGGCCAAAAGACCTTCAACGGCGTGGCGCTACTGTCCAAACTGCCATTCGACGAGACCAAATCGGGGCTGGCCGGCGACGACGAAGACGCCCACGCCCGGTTCCTGGAGGGTGTCGTCACCCTCAAGGGTGGCGTGATGCGCATCGCCTGCCTCTATCTGCCCAACGGCAACCCGCCGGATACGGATAAATATCCCTATAAGCTCAAGTGGATGTCGCGGCTTCTTGAGTATGCGAAGGAGCGCCTCAAGGCGGAAGAGCCACTGGTGCTCGCAGGCGACTTCAACGTCATCCCCGCCGCCGCTGACGTCTACAATGCCGCCGCCTGGGCCAATGACGCGCTGTTCCGCCCGGAAACCCGGGAGGCGTTCCAGTCCCTGCTCGGCCTCGGGCTGACGGACGCGCTACGCGCCGTCACCGACGCGCCCGGCCAGTACACGTTCTGGGACTATCAGGCCGGCGCCTGGCAGAAGAACTGGGGACTGCGGATCGACCACCTGCTGCTGTCGCCGCAGGCCAGCGACCGCCTGACCCATGTCGGCGTGGACAGCTACGTGCGTGCCTGGGAGAAGCCCTCGGACCACGTGCCGGTGTGGGCGGATTTCGATCTGGAGAAGGCTTGAGTTAGCGGCGCCATCTGCCAAACCTCATCCTGAGGAGCAGCCTCCTGGCCGCGTCTCGAAGGATGAATGGCACCCGTGGGGCCTCATGGTTCGAGACGGCGCTCCGCGCCTCCTCACCATGAGGTTTGACGTCCGAAGCCGTCAGTCCTTCTTGCCCTGCACCCAGTGCTCGAGCATCTGCAGCGCCATGGCGCGGTCGTCGTCGTTCGCCTTGGCGATCGCCCGGTTGTAGCTTTCCCGGATCCAGGCCTCGTCGGGCGCGGCGCTGTCACGGGCCAGCGTCAGCCACATCAGACCGCGGGCACGCTGCGGCGGCATCCGGTCTCCGTTGAACAGCATCTGGCCGAGCATCGCCTGCGCCTGGTGCTGGCCCTTCTGGGCGGCAAGGCCGAGCCAGCGTGCGCCGTAACGGAAATCGTCCCGCGAAGCGTCCGGGGTCTTCAGATAGAGCCGCGCCAGATCGTATTGCGCGTCGGCGTTGCCGAAATAGGACGCGGCATAGGAGAACATCTCCCGCGCCCGGTCGCTGTCCGCCTTGATCTTGGAATTGGGAATGCCGCTCAGGTAGTAGCGGCCGAGCGCCACGAAGGCGTTGGCCACGATCGACGCCTGCGGCGCGGACGGGCTGTCCTCGGCATGCTGATTGGCGATGCGGCTGAAATATTCAAAGGCGCGGAGGTCGTCCTGGATGACGCCGTCGCCGTTGGCGTACATCCGGCCAAGCTTCCACTGCGCCACGGGATGGCCGCCTTCGGCCGCGTATTGCAGCGAATTCAGCGAGGGCTCGGTGGCCGCGGTTGCGGC
>DATCXE010000176.1:0-3296 GCA_036565985.1 Bradyrhizobium sp. | reverse complement strand
CGTAGATCTTGTTGGCACCCTCCAGCCGCGACGCCAGATTCACCGCATCGCCCATGACGGTATAGCTCATCATGAACTCCGAACCGATGCTGCCGACCAGCACCTCGCCGGTCGCAATGCCGATGCGGACGTCGCAGTCGCTCGGCACCGCACGCACGCCGATCAATTCGGGCAGTTCGGTCCGCAGCGCCGCGCCGCGATCGGCCATCTCGATCGCGGCAAGGCAGGCCAGGCGCGCCTGCTCGCTATGCTCGGTGAACGGAGGGCCCCAATAGGCCATGATCGCGTCGCCGATATATTTGTCGATGATGCCGCGATGGCTGCGGATCGGCCCCGACATCGTCGACAGGTAATGGTTCATCACCTTGACGAGGCCTTGCGGCGTCATGCCTTCGCTGAGCCGGGTGAAACCCTTCATGTCGCAGAACAGCACCGTCATCACCCGGCGCTCGCCGTCGCTAGCCGTCTGCGACTGCCGTTCGATCAACCCTTCGACGACGCGCGGATCGACATAGCGGCCGAAGGTTTCGCGCAGGCGCTCCTTGTGGCGCAATTGCTCGACCATGTTGTTGAAGGCTGTCGTCAACTGGCCGATCTCGTCGCGCGTGGTGACGTCGATCGAGCCATCGAGCCGGCCGGCTTCAACGGCGCGGGTGCCGTCCAGCAGGCGCTGCACCGGACCAGTGATGCCGGTGCTGATTAAAAGCGAGAATATCAATCCGAGGATGCCGGCGAGCAAGGTCAGGACCACGGAGATGACAATGGCCGTCTGCTGGTCGCGCATCGTCATCACGGCATCGCCGCGGACCTGAGCAAGCATGTCGGTGCGTATGCCTTCGATCCTTTGATTGACTTCGTCCCGCAGCGTGTCGGTCCGGGCAAGACTGGCCCTGGCCTCCTTGAAATTCCCGGCCTCCAGCAGCACCAGCAGACGCTGGTATTCTTCACCGAGAAAACGATGGAGGTCGCTGGTCACGCGCTCGATCCGATCGTCGATCCGACCAAGCCGGGCGTTGTCGGAAGCCGTCGAGGTGTCGTCGATGATCGCATTGATAAGGGCGCGCGCCGCCTGCGCTTCCCTATCCAGTTCCTGCCCCTTCGCCTCATAGATTTTTTTCTGATCCGCGACGAATGGCTCGTCGGGCGGCGACTGCATCCTGCCGATCATCATCCGGCGTGCCGCCAGCGCCTGCTCCAGAGAACGGATGTTCATCCGCGCCAGATGCCCATACGCTTCGACATATCTGCCGCTGAACTCGTCGAGCTGATGGGCAATCCTGCGTGTCATTACGGTCGACAATGCCGACGTGATCGCCATCAGGAAGATCAACCCGAGGGCGATGCCGAGGATTCGCTTTCGGATCGTCGGTCGCAGCATGGATCAGCGCTCTGAGGTGACGGTCGGGACGAGGTGAAGCCGGCCGATCCCGGTTCGGCCGGACCCGTTGCTTAGCGCGCGGCGGCGGATTTGGCACCTTCCCCCGCCAAAGGTGGTTGACGGCTGCCCGGCCGGCACGTATTGAATACGGAATTCCGTATTCCTAAATGGATGCCCGGCATGATCCCCCTGGATCCGCTCCCCAACCTGATCGATCAGGTCTACGCCCGGATCCTCGAGGCGATCACCGACCGCACGCTGCCGCCGGGGCATCGGATCCGGCAGAACGAGCTTGCGGAAAAGCTCGGCGTCTCGCGCCAGCCGGTCTCGCACGCGCTGCATCTGCTGCACCGCCAGGGGCTCGTCGCCGAGAGCGGCCGCCGCGGCTTCGAGGTCACCCGGCTGGACGCCGAACGCATCGGCCAGCTCTACGAGGTGCGCGGCGCGATCGACGCGCTGGCGGCGCGGCTGGCCGCCGGGCGGGCCAAGGCCGATTCTTCCGGTCGAGCGCAGCTCGAGGCAGCGCTGCAGGCCGGGCGGACGATCGACAGCAATACGCCGCTGGCACGGCTGATCGCGCTGGACGTCGACTTTCACCGCGCGATCTATCGGCTCGCGGGCAACCCTGCGATCGAGGAAATGATCGCGCCGCAATGGCCGCATATGCGCCGCTCGATGGCGACCGTGCTCGCCGAACTGGATTATCGCGAAAGCGCCTGGAGCGAACACGAAGCGATCGCCGCGCAGATCTTTGCCGGCAATGCGAAAGCGGCGGAAGCCGCGGCGCTGGCCCATGCGCAGACCGCCGGACGAATGACGGAGGAAAGGCTGAGGGCGACGGATAGAGCTGCATAACACAGGTCCTCATCCTGAGGAGCCGCGAAGCGGCGTCTCGAAGGATGGCCACGGGCCTCATGGTTCGAGACGCGCGAAGACGCGCTCCTCACCATGAGGGGAGAGTAAAACAAAGACCAAAGGAGAGAACGCCATGAGACTGACGCCACAGCAGATCGAATTCTTCAACCGCGAGGGCTGGCTGTTTCTGCCCGAGTTGTTCAGCCAGGAGGAAGTGGATTATCTCGCGCGCGAGGCGGTCAACATCTACGACGCCGACCGCCCGGAGGTGTGGCGCGAGAAGAGCGGCGCGCCGCGCACCGCATTCGCCGCGCATCTGTATAACGAGGCGTTCGGCGCTCTCGGCGCGCATCCGCGCATGATCGATCCGATCGAGCAGATTTTTGGCGAAAAGCTCTACATGCACCAGTTCAAGATCAACGCCAAAGCCGCCTTCACCGGCGACGTCTGGCAATGGCACCAGGATTACGGCACATGGAAGCGCGACGACGGCATGCCCGAGCCGCGCGCGATGAACATCGCGATCTTCCTCGACGAGGTGATGCCGATCAACGGCCCCTTGATGCTGGTGCCGAAGAGCCAGCACGCCGGCGACCTCAAGGCCTCGCACGATCTCGAAACGACGTCCTATCCGCTGTGGACGCTGGACGAGGAGACCGTCACGAGACTGGTGAAGGAAGGCGGCATCGTCGCACCGACCGGCAAGGCCGGCGGCATGCTGATGTTCCACGGCAATCTGGTGCACGGCTCCGCCGGCAACATCACGCCCTACCCGCGCAAGATCGTCTATCTGACGCTGAACGCGGTCTCGAACTACATCCGCACCCCGACGCGGCCTGAATACATCGCCCACCGCGACTTCACGCCGATCGAGACGGTAGACGACGACGCATTGGTGCGGCTCGCACGTGCGCACCGGCAGGCGGCGGAATAGAGCTCTCGCGCCCCGGACGCAACGCAGCGCGAAGCGATGCGCTGGTGAGCCGGGGCCTACACTATCGCCGTGCGTGGGTCCCGGCTCTGCGGAGCAGCGTGAAGAACGCTGCACCGCGTCCGGGACACG
>DATCXE010000175.1:0-4074 GCA_036565985.1 Bradyrhizobium sp. | reverse complement strand
CCCAGCGGCTTGAACAGATCGCCGTGGTGAAGCGTCACGCGATCGCCGAGCCCGTAATCGCTGACATTGCGCGCGGCGACCGCAAGCGCATCCTTTGAAACATCCACCGCGTCGATTTCAGCGTTCGGAAAGTTCCGGCTTGCAAGAATGGCGAGGCAGCCCGAGCCCGTACAGAGGTCGAGTACGCGGTTCACCGATGCCGGATCGCCGATCAGCGAACTTGCTTCGTCGTCATATTCTTCGATTTCCGGGTTGCCGAAATGCTGTTCCAGCAATTCGCCGATGAAGGAGCGCGGCACGATGGTGCGCTCGTCGACATAGAACGGCAGGCCGCGCATGTAGATCTTGTTGACGAGATAGGCGGCGGGCTTTCGCGTGGTGACACGGCGCGCGAACAAATCGAGGATCTTCTTGCCCTCGGCGGTGGTTACGCGCGCGGTCGCAAAGCTCTCGAACTGGTCCGGGTGCAGATGCAGCGCTTCGCAGACCAGGAAAGCGGATTCCGCGAGCGGATCGGTGGTGCCGTGGGCGAACACCAGTTCGGCCTCGACGAAGCGGCTCACGCCGTAGCGAACGAAATCCAGCAGCGTCAGCAATTCGCCCGCGCCGACCTTGGGAAATTTCGATGCGGTACCGCGGCGCTTCGCTGCCGGCTTGCGGGCTTTGGCCATTACGATTTGGTCCAGCGCGCGGCGGCGGCATCGTCATGCTCGCGCGCTTCGATCCAGCTTGCGCCTTTGCGGCTTTCCTCGCGCTTCCAGAACGGCGCATTCGTCTTCAGGTAGTCCATCAGGAATTCCGCTGCTTCGAAGGCTGCCTGGCGGTGCGACGAAGCGGTCACGACCAGCACGATGTTCTCGCCAGGCGCGATGCGGCCGAAGCGATGAATGACGGTGAGGCCTTGTAGCGGCCAGCGCGACAGCGCTTCATCGGCGTGCCGCCCGATTTCGGCTTCCGCCATGCCCGGGTAGTGCTCGAGCGTCAGCGCGGCGATCGCCTCGCCATTGTCGTCGCCGCGACAGATGCCGCTGAAGGAGACGACCGCGCCGACATCGGTGCGGCCCTTGCTCAGGACAGCGATTTCCTGCGCGACGTCGAAATCGGCTTCCTGGATGCGAATGGTCGCCGTGACGGACATGGGGTCATCTTCTTTTTGACGCGTTTTCTACCGCAGATAAGTTTTACGCAATCTGCGCAAGCTTGATTGCTATGCGAACCGGTGCCCACTTCGCTCGAAAACGCTTTCTCAGCCGCCGGTCATCGGCGGGAAGAATGCGATCTCGCGGGCGCCCGATATCGCGGCGTCCGGCTTGACATGGCTGTGGTCGATCGCGGCACGGATCACCTTCGGCTTCTCGAAGGCGTAGGCATAGGCCTCGCCGCGGCTCGAGAGCCAGCCGATCAGGTCGTCCACCGTGCGCACGTCCGCTGGCGGCTCGATGGTTTCCTCGGCTATTCCGACCCGCTCGCGCACCCAGGCGAAATATTTGACCTTCATCCCTCATCCTCCTTGATGAGGTGATGGATGCCGGCGCGGAAATAGTCCCAGCCGGTGTAGATCGTGACGAGCGCCGAGATCCACAACAGGATGATGCCGATCAGCGTGGTCAGAGGCAGTACCGCTTCGCCGGCCTCGCCGGCGATCAGGAAGCCGATCGCGACCAGTTGCACCGTGGTCTTCCATTTCGCGAGCTTGGTCACGGGTACGCTGACCCGCAGCGCGGCAAGGTATTCGCGCAGACCCGAAACCAGGATTTCGCGACACAGGATCACGAACGCCGCCCACAGCGTCCAGCGATTGATGCTGCCGTCGGCCGCAAGCATCAGGAGGCAGGATGCTACCAGCAGCTTGTCGGCGATCGGATCGAGCATCCGGCCGAACGCCGATTGCTGGTCCCAGATTCGTGCATAATAGCCATCGAGATAGTCGGTCACGGCCGCGGCGAGAAAGACCGCCAGCGCCACCCAGCGCAGCCACAGCGGGCCGTCCATGATGGATTGCCAGTAGATGCAGCCGACCACCACCGGAATGGCGGCGATGCGCGCGTAGGTCAGGATATTCGGCAGGGACATGCTCTTGGTCTGTCCCCTGGTGGTCGCGATGTTCATCCGTCTTACCAATACCGCTGGAGCGTGAAGGTCAACCGTGCGGGCCTAGATCATCTGTAGCAGGCGACGCCCATGTGAACCGGATTCCCTTTAACCCGGCTGTGCATGGAAAAACTCGAAAATCTTGCGGGCGCTCTCGGCGCTGACGCCCGGAACCTTGCCGAGATCGGCGATCGAGGCCCGCTCGATCTCCTTCAGCGTTCCAAAATGATGCAGCAAGGCACGTTTGCGTGACGGGCCGATACCCGGGATCTCCTGCAGGCCGGCTTCCCGGATGTCCTTTTTGCGCAGCTTCCGGTGCGAGCCGATCACGAAGCGATGCGCCTCGTCGCGCAGCCGCTGGATGAAATACAGCACGGGGTCGCGCGGCTCGAGCTTGATGGCCTCGCGGTCCGGCATGAACAGGGTCTCCCGCCCGGCATCGCGGTCCGGGCCCTTGGCGACCGCCATCAGCGACACCTGGGTCAGCCCGAGGCCTTGGAAGATTTCCCGCACGGCATTGAGCTGGCCGCGGCCGCCGTCGATGATGACGAGATCGGGCCATTGCGGGAACGAATCATCGTCGGCCGCCGGCTTGGCAGCCTCACCCTCCGGCGGCTTCAGCAGCCGCTTGAAGCGCCGTTCCAGCACCTCGCGCATCATCGCATAGTCGTCGCCGGGCGTAAGCCCCTCCGACTTGATGTTGAACTTGCGGTACTGGTTCTTGATGAATCCGTCCGGCCCCGCCACGATCATCGCGCCGACCGCGTTGGTTCCCTGGATGTGGCTGTTGTCGTAAACCTCGATGCGCCTGGGCGGCTGCGGCAGTCCGAGCGTCGTCGCCATGCCCTGCAGCAGGCGGCTCTGGGTCGCGGTGTCGCTCAGCTTGCGGCCGAGCGCCTCGCGCGCGTTGGTCAGCGCGTGCGCGATCAGCTCCTTCTTCTCACCGCGCTTGGGTGTGGAGACTTCCACCTTGAATCCGGCCTTGACCGCGAGTGCGTCGGCGAGCAGCGCGCTTTCCTCGATCTCGTGCGACAGCAGGATCAGTTTCGGCGGCGGCTTGTCGTCGTAGAATTGTGCGAGGAAAGAGCCCAGAACTTCTTCCGGCGTGAACGACTTCTCCGCGCGCGGGAAGTAGGCGCGGTTGCCCCAGTTCTGTCCGGTGCGGAAGAAGAACACCTCGACGCAGGAATAGCCGCCCTCCTGATGGATGGCGAACACGTCGGCTTCTTCCACGGTGCGCGGATTGATGCCCTGCTGCGACTGGATTGCCGACAGCGCCGCGAGGCGATCGCGATACAGCGCCGCGGTTTCGAATTCGAGCTCGTTAGAGGCCTTCTCCATTTCACCGGCGAGTTCCTGCTTCACCAGATGGCTGCGGCCGGACAGGAAGTCGCTGGCCTCGCGCACGAGCTCGGTATAGCCGGGGAAGTCGATCTCGCCGGTGCAGGGGCCCGAACAGCGGCGGATCTGATAGAGCAGGCAGGGCCGGGTGCGGCTCTCGAAAAAACCGTCGGTGCAGGAGCGGATCAGAAACGCGCGCTGCAGCGCCGTGATCGTGCGGTTGACGGCGCCGGCGGATGCGAACGGTCCGAAATAGCGACCGGGCCTGGTTTGCGCGCCGCGATGCTTGAGAATCTGCGGCGCCCAGTGATCGCCGGTGATCAGAATATAGGGAAACGATTTGTCGTCGCGCAGTTGCACGTTGAAGCGCGGCCGCAGCTGCTTGATCAGATTGGCTTCCAGCAACAGCGCTTCGGTCTCGGTCGTCGTTGAAACGATCTCGACCGTCACGGTTGCGGCGATCATGCGCAGTATGCGCGCCGGCAGCGGCGCATTGACACGGGCATAGGACGCAAGGCGCTTGCGGACGTTCTTCGCCTTGCCGACATAGAGCACGTCGCTCGCGGCATTGAGCATGCGATAGACGCCGGGCGAAGTCGGCGCCAGCCGCACCGCGTTTTCGATCGCGGCATGACCGACCGC
>DATCXE010000162.1:0-13836 GCA_036565985.1 Bradyrhizobium sp. | reverse complement strand
GCGCGCAAGCTACCCTGGCCGGCTTGCGGAAACGAATCCTCGAGCCACTGGAATACCGTGCGTTCGCCGTCGAGCAGGTCCATGGCGTGCTGGGCGAAGTAGCCCATCTTGACGCTGCCGCCGAGCGCCACGATGCCGTCATCGGGCTCCGTCGAGCCGGCCACCAGTTTCAGCAGCGTCGACTTGCCCGCACCGTTGATCCCCATCACGCACCACCGCTCCCTGCGGCGGATCATGAAGTCGAGACCCTGATAGATGCTGCGGCTGCCATAGCCCTTGTGGACGTTCTTCAGACTGACGACGTCCTCGCCCGAGCGCGGCGCCGGCAGGAATTCGAACGCCACCGTCTGGCGGCGCTTCGGCGGCTCGACGCGCTCGATCTTGTCGAGCTTCTTGACCCGGCTCTGCACCTGCGCCGCGTGCGAGGCGCGTGCCTTGAAGCGTTCGATGAACTTGATTTCCTTGGCCAGCATCGCCTGCTGGCGTTCGAACTGGGCCTGCTGCTGCTTCTCGTTCAGCGCGCGCTGCTGCTCGTAGAATTCGTAGTCGCCGGAATAGGTCGTCAGCGTGCCGCCGTCGATCTCGACGACCTTGTTGATGATGCGGTTGATGAACTCGCGATCGTGCGAGGTCATCAGCAGCGCGCCCTCGTACCCCTTCAGGAATTGTTCCAGCCAGATCAGGCTCTCGAGGTCGAGATGGTTGCTCGGCTCGTCCAGCAGCATCACATCGGGCCGCATCAGGAGAATGCGCGCGAGCGCAACGCGCATCTTCCAGCCGCCCGAGAGCGCGCCGACATCGCCCTCCATCATTTCCTGGCTGAAGCCGAGGCCCGACAGCGCCTCGCGCGCGCGGCCGTCGAGCGCGTAGCCGTCGAGCTCCTCGAAACGGTGCTGCACCTCGCCATAGCGCGCGATGATCTCGTCCATGTCATCGGCGCGATCGGGATCAGCCATCGCGGCCTCGAGTTCCCTGAGTTCGCTTGCAACGACGCTGACGGGCCCGGCGCCGTCCATCACCTCGGCTACGGCGCTGCGGCCAGACATCTCACCGACGTCCTGGCTGAAATAGCCGATGGTAATGCCGCGATCGAGCGAGACCTGTCCCTCGTCGGGCGTCTCCTGCCCGGAAATCATCCGGAACAGCGTGGTCTTGCCGGCCCCGTTCGGACCGACCAGGCCGATTTTCTCGCCCTTCTGGAGGGCCGCGGAGGCTTCGATGAAGAGGATCTGGTGGCCGACTTGCTTGCTGACGTTATCGAGACGGATCATTGGGGCCTGAAAGGAGGAAATCGTTTTCGGCCGCTGCTTAGGACATCTGGCGCGCTTGTGGAAGCGGTTCCGACGACGAACGCCATACCCAAAAAGGCCGCTACGCCGGCTGCATCAGCTTCAGCGTGGCCGCCAATCGCAGGCTGCGCTTTCCGGCGAGCGCCATGGCCTCGAGCTCTGCACCCGCCTCGTCGCAGGTCCCGGAAAACCCGATACCGACCTCATGGCCGCCGAACACTGGATTTTCGCCCTTCGCCGGCGTGTGCTCCTGATTGAGGATCTCGCCCTTCCAGCGGCCGTCGGCGGAGCTGTACGAACCGAGATAGTAGAAGAAGGCGTCGCCGCCGAGGATGCGGCCATCCATCAACAGCATGACGCCGGACAGGCCGGCCTCGATACCGTCCAGCGCGCGAAGGTGAATGGAATAGAGACCGTTGACGATGCCGCCCTGCCCGACCTTGCCGACCGGAGGCAGCGCGTCGTCGTCAAGCCGCGTCAGGTTGGCCCAGAACAGGGCGCCCGGCCGCGGCTCAGCGCTGCCCTCAAAACGGATCTTGTTGTCTTCCAGCTTGCCGCGAATGCTTATCGCGGCAACATCGGTGTCCATCAGCGGCTTGTAGTGGGGATCGTCATTGTGGCGCTGGGTGATGACCTCGCCGAGAATCTCCCCGCCGCGCTCCTGATAGGTCCCGAGATGGGCAAACGCGGAGTTGCCACCCAGCATCTTGCCATGGTGCATGCACATGATGCTGCGCCCGAACGCGTGGTTCACGCCATACTCAGCCTTGTAGAGCCCGTTCAGCAACGAAAGTATCTCGCATTGTCGATTCGCATGGCGGGGGGCTTAGCACCGCCCCCGGGATGGAACCAGCGCGCGTTTCAGCGCAGTCCATGTCATACTTCGCCAGCATCGCCGAAGCGATGCCCGATGGCGCTTCGGTCCGGAATCGAACACGGGGGAACACGTGCAAATCTACGTACTATATCTATTCGCGCTTGGTGCCGGCGTCAGCGTAGCGACCCAGCAGGTGCTCAACGGTAGCCTGCGCACGGCATTGGGGTCGCCCGCGTGGGCAGGGCTCGTCAGCTACGCCGTCGGCCTGCTGACCATGATCGTCGCGGTGATCGCGTTCCGCGAACGGGTGCCGTCCTGGAAGACGGTAGCCGATGTGCCGTGGTGGGCGTGGCCCGGCGGCGTTTTCGGTGGCGTCTTCATCCTGCTGGTGATCCTGCTGCTGCCCTCGCTCGGCGCTGCGACGCTGTTTGCGCTTGTCATCGCAGGTCAGGTACTCACCGCGGTGACGCTCGACCATTTCGGCGCATTCGGGCTGACGCCGCATCCGATCAGCACCGCGCGGCTTGCGGGCGCGGCGCTCCTGATTGTCGGGGTGGTTTTGATCAGGGATTGACGTCGCGGCAGCAGAAAATTCAGGGCTCGAGCCCGCTCTCACGCAGCGCCGGCGCGACTTCCGCGGACGCGAGATAGCGCAACAGCCGATCCGCCTGCGCGGCCGCGCTCGATGCTGCCTTCAAAACGAATCTTGTTGTCTTCCAGCTTGCCGCGGACGCTGATCGCGGCAATATCGGTGTCCATCAGCGGCTTGTAGTGCGGATCGTCATTGTGGCGCCGGGTGATGACCTCGCCGAGAATCTCCCCGCCGCGCTCCTGATAGGTCCCGAGATGGGCAAACGCGGAGTTGCCACCGAGCATCTTGCCATTGTGCATGCACACGATGCTGCGGCCGAACGCGTCGTTCACGCCATACTCAGCCTTGTAGAGCCCAGCAACGAAAGTGTCCCCGCAACTCATCTCATCATTCTCGCGGGGGCATAGCACCGCCGCAGGGACGGAACCAGCCGCGTTTTGGCGCAGGCTCAATGCCGTTTGAAATACTGCACGGCCCGCTCGTGCTTCTCGGCCGCGGCGCGGGATTTGAAGGTCCCGAGGTTGCGGCGCTTGCCCGTCTTCGGGTTGATTCTGCGGGAATAGAGCCGGTATTCGCCTGACTGTAATTTTCGGATCATGGATGAAGCCTCTCGATTGCCCTACCAATCGAGATCGCAGCTTCGTTGTTCCTTGATTAGATTGAGTCGTGCCAGGATTGCGAGAACAGCGCCCATCCAAGCGCCTAACCAACAGAGGGTGGTAAGGAGGTCTGAACTCGACGACAGCATTGTAGCGAGCCACAGGGCCAGTGCGAGGCCCTTCCAGCGGCGGTCTCTACCAAGCAGCGAAACAAGGAAAGGCAGGAACCACAGGAAGAATATAAGAGCCGCAAAATTGAATTCTACCGAGGCCATAGTGTCCGCCATCGCACGATGAAAACGCGACGATCCTAGCATCCTGTGGCTGCAAATCGTATTAGTTTCGCCGGTTGGGTTATTGGCAGCCACGTCATTGGGATTGGCGACACGGATGCCCCGCCCGGCCACTAAACTCGGAGATCCGCTCGATCATTTCGGCGCATTCGGCCTCACGCCGCATCCGATCGGCGCCGCGCGGCTGGCGGGGCCGCACTTCTGATTGCCGGCGTTGCCCTGATCAGGGAGGGAAAGTTACGGGTCGAGACCGCTTTCGCGCAATGCCGGCACGACTTCGGGCGACGCGAGAAACTGCAGCAACCGGTCTGCTTCAGCCGGCCTGTTTGTCGTCGCCGTTCGTCCCGCCGAAAATACCGCGGGCGTTTGCAGTTCATATGGAATGGGACCGACAACCTCGATCCCGCCGATCTGCTTCAACTCGCTGACCTGCTGAACGGCCAGATCGGCCTCGCCGGTTACGAGCTTCTCGGCAGTAAAGCCCTGCTGGATGATCACGGCTCTGTCGTTGATGTCGGCGGCAATGCTGAGCTGCTCGATCAGCTTTGCGAACAGAATGCCGCTGGCGCCTAGCCGTGAATAGGCCACCGACCGGGCGGCTAGCAGCGCCGAACGCAACGCGGGCTCGGTCGCAATGTCAGGATGAGCCGCCCCCGCCTTCACTGCAATGCCGACCCAGGAGCGCGCCAAATCCACGCAGCTTTTTTTGGCCACACGTCCCTCGCGCACGACCTCGTCCAGGCCCTCGCGGGTGAGGATCACGACGTCGGCAGTTTCGCCCGCGCGCAGCCGCTGCAGCAGCGCCAGGGTGGGCGCGAAATCGGCGTCGATCCGCGCGCCGCCGGCCGCTTCAAAATCTCCACACAACCTCTGGACTGCGCCCTTCAACGCCAGCGTAGAGAGCACGCGTATGATGCTGGCCATGGCTCGCTACAGCCTGCGCATCAGCTTGAGTACCGCGGTCATGCGAAGGCTGCGTTTGCCGGCAAGCGCGGTCGCCTCCAGCAGCGCGCCGTTGTCATCGCAGGTGCCGGAAAAGCCGATACCGACTTCATGGCCACCCAATACGGGGTTCTCGCCCGTCGCCGGCGTGTGCTCCTGATTGAGGATCTGGCCCTTCCACCGGCCATCCTCCGACGTGTAGCTGCCGATATAGTGGAACGAGGCGTCGCCGCCGAGGATGCGGCCGTCGTTGAGCAGCATCACGCCGGTCAGGCCGCCCTCGACGCCGTCGAGCATGCGGATGTGAATGGAATAAAGGCCGTTGACGATACCTCCCTCGCCGACGCCGCCGGCGATCGGCACGGCCTCCTCCTCGATCGGCGTCATGACCGATTGAAACATCACGCCCGGCAATTCCCTCAGGCCCCCCTCGAAACGGTAGAGGTGTCCGTCCGGCCTGCCCTTCGCCAGCAAGGTTGCGTCGTCGGTGCCGGCCATCGCGCGATAGCTCGGATCCGGATTGTGACGAACGGTGCGGATCTCGATTTCGATCCCGTCATCCGCCTGCACATAGGTGCCGATATGGGCAAAGGCCGAATTGCCGCCCAGCATCCTGCCGTCGCGCACATACATCACGCTGCGGCCGACCGCCTCGCCAAGCTGGAACCTGACTTTGTAAAATCCCTCGAACAATGGCCGTGTCCCCGGCAAGTCCTGAAGCGTAACAAGTCCTGAAGCGTAACAAGTCCTGGAGCGTTATCGGTTCTGATATGAGGCCCGCTGTCTAGCGCGCTTCATAACGCAGGGGAACGGCCCTGAACCGATGTATTTGAATCAACCCCCATCAAAACGCAATGATCCGCCAAGGCTGTCTTGCCTTGGCAGATCAGGTTGCACCCGGGTTCCCCTACACCCGGAACGGTTAAGTCAGTCGCTTAAGCCGCCACCGCCTTGGCGCTGGTCGGGACTTCCGCGATGGTCTTCAGGATCTGCGAAGCGATCTGGTAGGGGTCGCCCTGGGAGTTCGGACGGCGATCTTCCAGATAGCCCTTGTAGTCGTTCTTGACGAACGAGTGAGGCACGCGGATCGAGGCACCGCGGTCCGCTACGCCGTAGCTGAACTTGTTCCACGGGGCAGTCTCGTGCTTGCCGGTGAGGCGCTTGTCGTTGTCGGGCCCGTAGACGGCAATGTGGTCCATGAGATTCTTGTCGAAGGCGGCCATCAGCTTCTCGAAGTAATCCTTGCCGCCGACTTCGCGCATATACTTCGTCGAGAAGTTGGCGTGCATGCCGGAGCCGTTCCAGTCGGTGTCGCCGAGCGGTTTGCAATGGAATTCGATGTCGATGCCGTAGCTCTCGGTGAGGCGCAGCATCAGGTACCGGGCCATCCACATTTCGTCCGCGGCCTTCTTGGAGCCCTTGCCGAAAATCTGGAACTCCCACTGGCCCTTCGCCACTTCGGCGTTGATGCCTTCGTGGTTGATGCCGGCGGCGAGGCAGAGGTTGAGATGCTCTTCGACGATCTTGCGGGCGACGTCGCCGACGTTCTTGTAGCCGACGCCGGTGTAGTACGGGCCCTGCGGCGCCGGATAGCCATCCGACGGAAAACCGAGCGGGCGGCCGTCCTTGTAGAAGAAGTATTCCTGTTCGAAGCCGAACCAGGCGCCTTCATCGTCGAGGATCGTCGCGCGCTTGTTCGAGGCGTGCGGGGTCACACCGTCGGGCATCATGACTTCGCACATCACCAGCGCGCCGTTCTGGCGGGCAGCGTCGGGATAGACGGCGACCGGCTTCAGCACGCAATCGGAGCTGTGGCCTTCGGCCTGCATGGTGGACGAACCGTCGAAACCCCACAGCGGGAGCTGTTCGAGCGTCGGGAACTTGTCGAATTCCTTGATCTGCGTTTTGCCGCGCAGACTCGGTGTCGGCGTATACCCGTCGAGCCAGATATACTCGAGCTTGTACTTGGTCATTGAGCCTCTCTTGATTGCTACTGTGAAATGCGGAAAGCCGCCGCTTGAAATCTGAGGTTTTGACGCCCAGCCCCTTGAGGTCTCCGCATACGTGTACCCGGCCACGTCAGGCCTCCTGTCACAAAGCATTAAGCGTGCCAATCGCCGCACTGCGGCATCCGTTGTCCACAGGCCGGCCTGTCCATCCATCAAAATAAAAGGTGCGACATAGGAGCGCGGCAGGCATGTCCTGGAAGCAGCCCTTGGCGTTGTTCGGGGCGCGAATACAGCCCATTTCACCGGCATTTTCGCCAATGAGGCGCGCCACGCTTAAAGCAGCGGCACCTTACCGAGGCTCCCTCGAACAAGTCCCTTCCCCGCCGGCAACCTTCGCGCCAGCCCAGGCGTTGTCCATTCGCCCGCTGCCCCCACGGAAGCAATGCAGGGAATGCCTACGAATTAGACATGATGTGACGCTCTCTTGGTCAACTTGCATCCGCCACGGGCACCAACGATATCCCGTATTGTAACGACTGGAGAACGAGTCGGGCGCACCATGGAGGCCAGCGCTTCGGACGAAGGAGAGAACGAGATGCTGAATACGGGTTTGAATCAAGGCTCCGCCAAGATCTACCAATTCCCGGCTGGCGGCCGGGCGGCTCTGGCGGGTCGCCGCTATGGCGAGACCGCGACCGTGCTTGCCGCTCCGGCGGCCAACCTCGCGGACTGCTGCGACAGCTGGTACCACGCAGCCGCCATCGAGGACGAAAAGACCGGGCCCGACCACTAATGTCCGGGATTTGTCTGACAGGGACGCGCCCGATAAACGAGGCGCGGACGGCGAACTAGAAGAGGGTCGGAACGAAAGCGTTTCGGCCCTTTTTCATGTCTGCTCGCATGTCGTGAACGGCCGTTTGGCGTGCTTGAGCGTAGTTACCCCGGTCTTTGTGATCCTCAACGTCACCCCCTTTGCCTGATAACGCGCCCCCGACAGCGCCACGCGCTTGGGCAGCGTCACGGCCTTGCCGTCAAGTTGCAGATGGGCGCGCGGATCGTACTGGAAAAACCCGGCCATGAATTGCGTACCATCGGCGCAGCGGTAGTTCCGGAACTGCCCCTGGCCCTGCGCCAACGCCGCCGATGATGCCCCTGCGGTGGCAGCCATAGCGAGCGCCGCGCCAAAAATCGTGATCCTGCTACGATTCATGTTTTGCCCTCTGAAGAGTTCAGTATAGACGAGACGGGGGCGAACGACATGCCCTTGCCGTCCTTATCCCAGCCGCACGAGATCGTTCGAACCAGCCGATGTCAGATTCCCCCGCCCGCCATCTCAACCTCACCGGCGCCAGCAATTTCCGCGATCTCGGCGGCTACCCCACCAGCGATGGCCGCATCGTGCGCTGGCGGCAGATCTTTCGCTCCAATCATCTCGGCCATCTCACCGATGACGACACCGCCGTGATGAGAAGCCTCGGCGTCCGCAGCGCGTTCGATTTTCGCGGCACCGAGGAGCGCACCGCCGCGCTGTGCGGCATGCCCGATATCACCGTTCATTCGCTGCCGGTCGAACCGACGGTGGTCGCGGCGCTGCGCGCGATCGCGGCCTCCGGCACGCCGTTGACGACGGACCACGCCGTCGACGCCATGCGCGATTCCTATCGCAGCTATGTCCAGGCCAACACCCCGCGCTATCGCACGTTGTTCGCCCATCTCCTGGAAGATCGCGCACCGCTGGTGATCCATTGCACCGCCGGCAAGGACCGCACCGGCTTTGCCTGCGCGCTGATTTTGCACACGCTCGGCGTTGCCGATGACGTCATCTCGGAAGATTACCTCCTGACAAACCGCTTCTACCGCCGCGATCCCAATCACAGCAGCGACCTGCCCGAGCATGTCAAGCAGGTGCTCGGTTCGGTGCAGGCATCGTTCCTCGTCGCCGCGTTCGAAGCCATCAGCGCCGATTATGGCGATCTCGAAACCTATCTTCGCGACGGCCTCGGTCTCGGCACGGCCGAACGCGCGCATCTCGAAGCGCGCTATCTGACCTGATCCGCCTTCACACGCCGCACCGACACGACGTCCGCGGATGGCTTGCCGCGCCTTTCCCTGACGTTGAGCTGCACCTTGTAGTCGTTGCTGGTTTCGCCCTTGGGCACATAGAGCATCGCGGTAAAGCGGACGCGGCCGCGCGCATCGAGTGTCACCGGCAGATCCTCGCGCACCCGGAAGGAATTACCCTTGCGGTTTCGCGGCGGCAGCCTGGCCGTCAGGACAGGTTCGACCAGCGCGCGCAGATCGAGCCGGGCCGCCGTTGCTCCATCGATCCGGTAATAGGCAAAGGAATCGCTGTCCCAGCGGCTGTTCGCGACCTCGATGACGGACCGGCTGTCCGGCGACCAGGCCGCCTTCAGCTCGGAGCGGTTCGCCCGCATCTCGCCGGTCTCCCAATGGGTGCCGCCGAGCTTGGCAAGCACCGCACCGTCGGTGACGCGGATCAGCACGTTTTCGACACTGTCGGGAGCATCGCGACCGGACGGGAGGCCCTGCGCGGTCCGCCAGGCGAATGCATAACTCTTGGATGGCGAGGTGGTGTCGGCGAATACGCGCGAAGCGCTCTTGCCTGCACCGCAGACAAGGTCGCCACTTTGGTTGGCGACGCAGGCCTCGGCCCGCACCGCGACCGTTTGCGGCACGTACAATGCGAGGAGCAGGAGCGGGAATGTCAAAGCGGAGCGCACGGATCGATCCTACGCTCCGGTTCCCGCCCCGTAAAGCTCGGACCGGAACGTGGCCCGATAGCCGCTCAGGCCGCGGCTTCCATTTCCATTTCAGCATCGAGATCGGCGATGACGTCCTCGAATGCCGAGATCGCCTGCTGGATCGCCGCGATCTGCATCAATTCCCAGCTCGATACCGGACCGCTGCGATTCTGCAGCGCTACGACCAGGTCGCGGCGCTGCTCTTTAAGCTGAACAAGCGGTAAACCATGATCCGGCAAACCCATGACGAATTCCCCTGCCTGACGTGTGAGCTCGGGTTGTACCCGACGGGTTCTGCAAACGGCTTACGGATTTCCGGCAAATTTTACCGATTCCGCCGCATATTGCGGTCCTACGAGGCGCCCTCCGCTTCCGTGACCGCCTTCCTGATCGTATCGCTTAGGCCTCTCGAAAGTCGAAGCGTGCTACCGTCGCTCTGATGCAGTCTGTCCGGGTCGGTCGGATCGATCATGCGGTCGAGGGCGATACTGTTATGCAGGTGCCAGTGCCGCATCAGCGCCCAGCGGTGAAACACGTTCACCCTAACGCGTTCCGCTGCTGCCGAGATCTGCGCGACCATGCGTTCGGAAAGATCGGCCTTGTCGTCGACGAGCATCGCCGGAACGTATTGCGGATCGATCAGCATCACGTCCATGTCCTGCGATCGGCTGCAAAGCCGATCGAGACCGGTCGCGATCGCAGCCACGACTTGCTCGAAATCGAACTCCTTGTTGCGAAAGACCGCGTTGGTACCGACCTGCCAGATCACCAGCGACGGCCCCTCGGCAAAAATGTCGGAATCGAAACGAGGTAATTCCTTGTCCGCCTCTTCACCACCCTTGCCGCGGTTGAGTACATCGATCTTCGCGTTGCCGGTATCGCGACGCAGATACATCTCCAGCCAGTGCGGATAAGGCACGACATCCTCCCGCCCGGCAGTCGATGACGATCCCATTGCGACGATCCTGACCGGATCTTTTCGAAGCGCCGCAGCCAGGCGCCGGAACGGATATTTGAAGCCGATAACTTCGGCAGGGAGATCGGCGGAGGCGAAATTGTCAACCATTTGAAAATTCCTCTGGCTGATACCATCTCACGTTGCATGGGTATTTCGCCGCCAGAAATCGCCGCATTGCAAATGAAATCGTGCCGGCGCTAGTGTGCGCTCCCTCTTCTTGCCGGCGTACGGAGGTCCATCATGGATGGCAAGGTCATTGTCGTGACGGGTGCGCTGGGCGCGCTCGGCGGCGTCGTCGTGGAAGAGGCACTGGCGCTTGGCGCCAGGATCGCCAGCGTCGACCATGCGCCGACGCAGGTCCCGGCCACGGCCGATCTTTTTGAGCTTGGTGGCGTCGACCTGACCGATCCGTCCCAGGCCAGGAAGGCGATCGCCACTGCGGCATCGCATTTCGGCAAGATCGATGCGCTGATCAACATCGCCGGCGGATTTGCATTCGAGACGGTGGCGGACGGCGATCCCAAGACGTGGCAACGGATGTACGCGCTGAACGTCACGACTGCGCTCAACGCGTCGCGCGCAGCGATCCCTCACCTCGTTGCGTCCGAGGCCGGACGGATCATCAATATCGGCGCCATGAGCGCTCTGCAGGCCGGGGCCGGAATGGGCGCCTACGCCGCCTCGAAGGCCGGCGTGCACCGTCTCACCGAGGCGCTCGCCGCCGAACTCAAGGGCAAGATCACGGTCAACGCCGTGCTGCCCTCGATCATCGACACCGCGGCCAACCGCGCCAGCATGCCGAAAGCCGATTTCAGCAAATGGGTGAAGCCGAAGGAACTCGCCGACGTGATCCTCTTCCTCGCCAGCGACGCGGCAAGCGCCGTCACCGGCGCGCTACTGCCGGTGAACGGGCGGGTTTAGTCCTCAAGCCCGACCAGCTTTCGCATCTCGGCCTTGAAGCGAATGCTGCGCTTGCCGGCGAGTGCGGTGGCTTCGGCTTGCGCGCCGTCGTCATTGTAGCTGCCGGAAAAACCGATGCCGACTTCATGACCGCCGAACAGCGGACGCTCGCCCTTTGCCGGCGTGTGCTCGCGGTTGACCAGTTCGCCCTTCCATTTGCCGTTGGCGGCCGTGTAGGCGCCGATGTAGTCGAAGAATGCATCGCCGCCCCTGATGCGGCCGTCGTGCAGCATCATGACACCGCTGTTGCCGCCATCGACGCCGTCGAGCATGCGGATGTGGATCGAATAGAGCCCGTTGTCGATTCCGTCGGGCCCGACGATACCGGGTGGCGGCGCGTCGATGTCGTTGATGGCGGTCAGAATGGTCGTGAACCGGACGCCGGGCAAAGCGGCGCTGCCACCCTCGAAGTGGACTTCGTCGCCCCGGTACGTCCCGGTGAAATTCATGGCGATATCGTCGACCTCAAACATCGGAACGTATTTGGGACCGTAATAGTGGCGCGACATCCTGAATTCGGCAGCGATGACGCCGCCTGCCTCGGTAAAGGTACCGATAAAGGAGTAGCCGGTGTCGCCGCCGTACAGCCTGCCGCCCGGCGCGATGAACATCACGCCACACCCCGTGCCGCGCTGGGTCACGAAGCGGAATTTGTATAGTCCTTGCAGCACGTCTTTGCCTGCTCCGGGGTTCGGCCAATGCCGGTCGGCCCGCGAACGCTGGATTCGCGGGCTCCCTCGCATTGCCGTTCTGGCCTTGTCCCCGGCCACAGTTTAGCCGCTGAAGTCCAGCCCGATCAAACACTTTGCCCGAATTCGGCTAGAGTCAGGACATTGAGTCGCGGTCGCATCGGCCGCCGGAGCGAACTTTGGAAACCGCGCTTTACCTCCCCGTCAAACGCTTCCTCGAAAAGCTCGGCTTCACGGTCAAGGGCGAGGTCGGCGGCTGCGATCTGGTGGCGCTGAGCGGCGACGATCCGCCGGTCGTGGTGATCGGGGAATTGAAGCTTTCCTTCAACCTGGAGCTCGTGCTGCAGGCGGTCGATCGCGCCGGCGCCGCCGACGAGGTCTGGCTCGCTGCAAAACTGTCCGCGCGCGGCAAGGGGCGCGAGAGCGACGCGCGCTATCGCAATCTGTGCCGCCGCCTCGGCTTCGGCATGCTGGCCGTCACCAACACCGGCGACGTCGAGGTGATCGTCAAGCCCGCGACAACGGCCCCTCGCCGCAATCCGAAAAAGCGTTCTCGGCTGGTCTCCGAACATCAGCGGCGCAAGGGCGATCCGGCGATGGGCGGCTCCACGCGCGCGCCGATCATGACGGCCTACCGCCAGCAGGCGCTGGCCTGCGCCGCGGCGCTCCAAGGCGGGCCGCGACGCGTGAAGGATTTGCGGGCCGACTTTCCGGACGCCGGAAAGATCCTGCTGCACAACGTCTATGGCTGGTTCGACCGCGCCGAGCGCGGCATTTACGTGCTGACCGATGCCGGGCACGCCGCACTCAAGCGCTGGCCCCAGCAGCCGCTGGATCTGAACGCCACGGCGTCATAGCGACCGGGATGACAGCGACGCCGCGATCGCATGCAGGATCACATGATCGTGCGCAGCTTTCGCTCGCCGATCAGTCCGCCTCAATCGAACTGTATGAAGCTACCAGGACTTGAGAGATTGTGATGCATGGCTGCGTTGCCACACGAAGTTCTTTATTGCAATGCAACATGAGGGCACCTAGGTATCTTTGCAGTCAGATACGAGGCCCCGATGAGCGAAGACTGGAACACGAAATACGGCACAAGGCGCGTCAGGCGCGATCCGCCGACGCTGGAAGAGGCAATCTTCGCCGCGGTCGGAATCACCGACGATCAGCAGCAGCAGGCAGAGATCGCCGCCGCCCTGATGGGCCTGCCGTATGAGGAAGTTCTGGCCGAAGTGAAGAAGACCGGCCGCGCGATGGCGCGATCGGCCACACGTATCATTGCGGGCGAGCAAGGCGCCCAGCGCGCCGTGGTGGTCGAGCGCCGCGTCGTCAGGCGCTTCGGCAACGACAAGCGCACCGGCACCTGACCAATTCTCCCTGATAGCCTGAGGCTTTTGCAATTCGCAGGGATGATCCCTGCGAATCGCGTTCTTGCCAGCGGACGAGCGCTTACGAGGCGCCCCACTCGGGCGGGGCGGCCCCTGCCATGCGAAGCAGCATGCGCCAATAGGCGCGGTTGAAAGCCACGGCCGCACGCATCCCGCTCACCGTGCTCTCGGTCCAGGACCTCGCCAGTTCGGCCTGATCGTACTTCGTCAGATCGATGGTGCCGGTGGATTCGCCGTGGCGGAAAACAAGCTGCGCGCCGAATTTCGCGGCGAGCGCCCGCATCGCGTCGTTCTGCGCGCCGGTGGTGATCCGCAGGCTCTTGTAGCCCTTGGCGCGCGCTTCCGTGATCAGCTTCCTGAACAGAATGCTGCCTACGCCCCGCCGGCGTACCGACGATTCGACGCTGAACGCGATCTCGGGGAGCGAATCCGGCGATTGATCCGGCGGATGCAGTTCCGCCGCACCCCGGACCACGCCGTTTTCAAAGAAGGCGATGACGATCGTGCCGTCATTGGCGCATTTCTCGGCATAGCGCTCGATGAAACTGTCGTCCATGAAGCCATGGAAGCGGTCATGGCGGCTGGTGCGGTCGAG
>DATCXE010000159.1:0-4056 GCA_036565985.1 Bradyrhizobium sp. | reverse complement strand
TTTCTGCTCGACGATATGCTTGGCGAGATCGAGCATATCCTTGGTGATCTTCACATCCTGGATATCCTCGAAATATTCCTTCTCGCTGCGGACTTCGTAAGGGTAGCGCAGCAGCGTCCCCATCAGTCCCTTGTCGAGCGGTTCCAGCGCGATGATGTGCTCGCGGTTGGTCAGCACCACGCGCCCGATCGCGACCTTGTCCATGGCGCGGATGGTTTCGCGGATCACCGCGAAGGCGTCGTGGCCGACCTTGCCGTCCGGCACGAGGTAATAGGGGCGGATAACATAGCGGCTGTCGATATCGGATCTCGGCACGAATTCGTCGATCTCGATCGTGCGGGTCGATTCCAATGCGAGGTCGTCAAGCTCGTCCTTCGACACCTCGATGTAGGTATCGGTGTCGATCTTGTAGCCCTTCATGATGTCTTCGTTGGCGACTTCCTCGCCGGTATCGGCGTCGACCTTCGCATACTTGATGCGATGGCCCGTCTTGCGGTTGATCTGGTTGAAGGAGACCTTCTCGGTGTCCGAGGTCGCCGGGTAGAGGGCGACGGGACAGGTCACGAGAGACAGGCGCAGAAAACCCTTCCAATTGGCGCGGGGGGCCATGGGCTACTCCAAAATACGCAACAGACAACCAAGCAAGGATAACACCTAACGACCCCGTCTCAAACATGGTGAAGACGGGAATTCAGCAACGGCGTTAACCGCATCCGATCCTTGCGACGTTTTGGACGCATTGGCCGCCAGGTGCCGGCCTCAAAATCCGGAACATCATTTCCTATCGGACGTTGCTCTGGACAGCGGTGCCGAAGCATTCGCCGGCATTACAGGTACAACAATCAGACGGAGGCTCCATGGCAACGCAACGGCATGGTCAGATCATCGAAACCCCGACCGAGGCGCGCCAGGCCGAACCCGGCCCGTCCGTACTCGCGCTGCTGACGGTTTCGACCAGCCTCGCGGTGCTGATCCTGGGCGTCGTCTGGTTCCTGTTCTTCCGGACCTGAGCGGGAGCGGACCGGGCGCGCCCGTGCCGTCGGCTGCCGGCTCTTGCTCATCCAGATACCGGCGCCGGGGCAGGGGTTTGCTGCGAACGCCTGTGGTTGGCCACTTTTCGGCCTCTTGGGGCATCCAATCCGGCATGCTAGGCGTCTGTGCCGGTTCCGCAGTGGGCAGTCCGGCAGCATGAAGAAAAAGTAACATTGCGCCATGTTCCCCGTTCATGGCCCGTTCACGCCGGTTAGCCTCATCATGAGATCTGATTTCGTAAAGCTCACCATTGGAGGCCAGCTTGCGCCTGCTCGTTGTTGAGGACGATCCGGATCTCAACCGTCAACTCACGACGGCGCTGACGGATGCCGGTTATGTGGTCGATCGCGCGTTCGATGGCGAGGAGGGGCATTTTCTCGGCGACAGCGAACCCTATGACGCCGTCGTGCTCGATATCGGTCTGCCGAAGATGGACGGCATCTCGGTGCTGGAGGCGTGGCGCCGCAACGGGCGCGCGATGCCGGTATTGATCCTCACCGCGCGCGACCGCTGGAGCGACAAGGTGCAGGGCTTCGATGCCGGCGCCGATGACTATGTCGCCAAGCCGTTTCACCTCGAAGAGGTACTGGCGCGAATTCGCGCGCTGCTGCGCCGTTCCACCGGTCACGCCCAGTCCGAACTGACCTGCGGTCCCGTCTCGCTCGATACAAGGACCGGCCGTGTCAGCGTGTCCGGCAATCCGATCAAGATGACCTCGCACGAATATCGGCTGCTGTCCTATCTCATGCACCACACCGGACGCGTGGTATCGCGCACCGAACTCGTCGAGCATCTCTACGACCAGGACTTCGATCGCGACTCCAACACCATCGAGGTGTTCGTCGGCCGCATCCGCAAGAAGCTCGACGTCGACATCATCCAGACCGTGCGCGGGCTCGGCTATCTGCTGACGCCGCCGTCGCCCGGAGCCTGATCCGCTTGCTCTTTTGCTTGAGCATGGTCTTATCCGAACGCCGGCCTCGATCGATCGGATCGGAGCGAGGGGACAGGTTGTTCGGG
The DNA here is from genome assembly GCA_036565985.1 of Bradyrhizobium sp. Lineage (GTDB taxonomy): Bacteria > Pseudomonadota > Alphaproteobacteria > Rhizobiales > Xanthobacteraceae > Bradyrhizobium. The sequence goes on along the minus strand of DATCXE010000159.1, from coordinate 2,004 downwards.
ATCATGTTCTGATGCGCGGAAGTTCGCTCGCCACGCGGTTGTTCCTGTCGGCGACCGCGTGGGTGGTCGTGATCCTGTTGATCACGGGCGTCGTGCTGTCGTCGGTCTATCGTAACGCGACCGAACGTGCCTTCGATCGCCGCCTCAATCTCTATCTTCGCACCCTGGTCGCCGAAGTCGCGACGCCGGACGAGCCGCCCGACCGTCAGTTTCAGTCGCTCGGCGAGCCGCTGTTCGAACTTCCGTTGTCGGGCTGGTACTGGCAGGTCGTCCGCACCGACGACAAAGCCGAGACACGAGCCTCGCGTTCGCTGTGGGACAAGACGCTGCCGAAACTGGAAGATCAGGGCGCGGAACTGACCGCCGCCGGCATTCGCCTCGGCTATGTCGACGGTCCCGAGGGCCAGAGCCTGAGGGTGGTCGAGCGGCCGGTCGATCTCGGCGCCGACGGCAAGTTCCTGGTCAGCGTAGCCGGTGACGCCAGCGAGATTTCCGACGAGATTCGCGCTTTCGACTACTACCTCGGCGGGACCTTTTCGGCCCTCGGCATCGTGCTGCTGCTGACGACGATCTTCCAGGTCCGCTTCGGGCTGGCGCCGCTCAAGCGCATTTCGGAGTCGATCGCCGATATCCGTTCCGGTCGCGCCGAGCGCCTCGAGGGCGAGTTTCCGGTCGAGATCGCGCCGCTGGCGCGCGAGACCAACGCGCTGATCGACGCCAACCGCGAGATCGTCGAGCGCGCGCGCACCCATGTCGGCAACCTCGCCCACGCCATCAAGACGCCGTTGTCCGTCATCGTCAACGAGGCCGCCGCCCACGCGGTCGATCCCTTTGCCAGCAAGGTTCTGGAGCAGGCGGACGTGATGCGCGACCAGGTCGCGCATCACCTGGAGCGCGCGCGGATTGCCGCGCGTGTCACCATCGTAGGTACCGTCACCGAGGTCGCTCCCGCCGTTGAGGCGCTGCGGCGGACCATGGAGAAGATCCATCGGAACCGTGGCGTCACCATCGCACTCGAGGCCGATCCGCGGGCGAAGTTCCGGGGCGAACGCCAGGACCTCGAGGAGATGGTCGGCAATCTCGTCGACAACGCCTGCAAATGGGCTTCGTCGCAGGTCCTAATCGAGGTGCTGGTGGAGCCGCCGGCGGAGCCCGGCACGGGCCCGCGGCTCCGCATCCTGGTCGATGACGATGGCCGCGGATTGTCCGCCGCCGAGCGCGCGCAGGTCTCGCGGCGCGGCCAGCGCCTCGATGAATCCAAGCCGGGCTCCGGGCTCGGGCTCTCGATCGTGGTCGATCTGGCCGCCCTCTACGGCGGCACCCTGGCGCTGGACGATGCCCCGATCGGCGGCCTGCGGGCGGAATTGATGCTGCCGGGCGTTTGAGTTGGCCGCCTACGGCGGATTGGCCGGAACCCGCCATCTTGCTCCCGATTTGGTCATTCCTAAACGCCTTCTTAACGCGCGCGCTTCTAAGATTGTGAGCGGACGCGTTGTGCTGTCCGGGCGATACTACCAGATCCACACCGGGCGAATGAGCCAGACATCGACAGAGCGGCTGAGGGACTATCTCGCCCAGCTCCCGCCACAGGCGCAGGCGCTGCTGATGCGGGAGTTCGAGCGCGCCATCGAGCGCGGGGAGGACGTCGCCGTCGCCAACTTCGTGCTCGAGCAATTGCGCAAGGTTGTCCGCGGTGCCGAGCAAGACGACGATGCGCGTCCGCGGACCGACGATCCGGCGCGCCTCTTGTACGGTCCACTTGAGCCGTTCCTCGTCGAGGGGAATTTTCCGGTGCGGGCCGGCCAGATCCGGCGCGCCTCGCTGCTGCCGGTCTGGCAGTGGCTGAGCCGCGATGCCGTGCCCGAGGCCACAGTCGCATTCGAAACGGCGCTGGCCGAGATCCGGCTGACCGGCTCGAACGCAGGCCTCGAAGCTGCTACCCGCAAATTCCAGTTCGCCGTGGCCGAAGCGATCGTCAAGATCGCCACACCGGCAGCGGACACT
>DATCXE010000118.1:0-5491 GCA_036565985.1 Bradyrhizobium sp. | reverse complement strand
CGATTCCAATTTCCGGGTGATCGCGGCGTCCGACGGCCATGGCCTGCTCACCGAACGCATCTCGCTGCAGCTCGAAGGAAGACGTTCCGGCTTCTATCAGGATCGTTCCGGCGCGATGACCGCGTTCGACGCCACGCCGGGCTACGAGACCTACAAGGGCCTCGGCTGGTACGGCGTGATCCAGGCCGGCGCGACGTAAAAAGCAGCGATGCCGCAGGGTGGGTAGAACGACTTGTCCGCCGTAGCTCAACGAGCGAAGGCGGAAGCGAAACCCATCATGCAGCGGCGATCGTGATTGATGGGTTTCGCTTCGCTCCACCCATCCTACGGGACAGTACCGTCAGCGCAGAATAAAAGGCGCGCGCATTTCCCTGGAGCTCCTTCCCTCGCACGGGGAAAACGCCTATCTTTAAACCATGACCAAGCTGTTTGAACGCGCAGTTGACAGCGTACGCGCCCTCCCCGCCGAGGTGCAGGACGAACTCGCTCGCCTGCTTTTGCAGGTAGCCGGCGAAGAGCAACCCATTGTCGTACTGACGTCCGAGGAGCGCGCAGACCTCGCCGAAGCCGATGCGGAGATCGCTCGGGGTGAGTTCGCCACGGACGAACAAATTCGTTCGATCTTGGCAAAGCGCCCTTTGTGAGATTGCGCGTCACAAGACGTGCGGCGACCCAGATCGAGAAAACGCTTGCCTACATCGAGGCGGAGTCCCCCCAAGGGGCAAACCAGGTTCGGGCGCGGATTCAAACGCTATTCCTCCTGCTGGCGCAGCACCCTTACGCGGGCAAGCGACCGATCTTCCAGACGTGCGACGGCTAACGCTCAGCCCTTATCCCTATTTGATTTTTTACCGTGTCACCGACAGCGAGGTTATCATTCAGCGCATGCGCCACGCTTCGCGCCGGCCGCGCTCCGCGCCATGATGTACCGGGCCAAACAGCGCGCAGGGTGGGTAGAGCGAAGCGATACCGATCAGTTGCTGTGCGCGAAGGTGAAGGGTTTCGCGAAGAGCTCAACCCATCCTACAAAGGCACGCGTAAGAACTAGCACCCCAGCCTGTCGGCGATGCCGCCAAAATCCTTGGCGACGATGTCCCAATCGCCCTTGGCCTCGAAATCGTATTTCTGGTGCGGACCGTATTCGGTCGGCCGCGCGACAAAGGCGGTCTTCAGGCCATTCTTCTGCGCGGCCTTCAGATCGTTGTTGTGGGCGGCGACCATCATCACCTGCTCCGGCGCCAGGCAGAGCAGCTTCGCCGCGCCGAGATAGGTTTCCGGATCGGGCTTGTAGTGCTCGAACAGTTCCGCCGACATGATCAGGTCCCACGGCAGGCCGGCGAACTTTGCCATGTTGGTCAGCAGCGCGACGTTGCCGTTGGAGAGCGGCGAGATGATGTATTTCTTCTTCAGCCGCGCAAGCCCTGCAACGCTGTCCGGCCAGGGATGCAGGCGGTGCCAGCCCAGCGTGAGGTGGTGCAGGTCGGCCTCGCTCAACCCCTTGATCGAGAACTGCGCGACCAGTTTTTCCAGCGACTGCCGGTGCAGCGTATCGAGTATCTGGTAGCCGCGCTCGGGGTGCTTGCGCACCTCGTCCATCGAGGCGGCATAGACCGCGCGCCAGCCGTCGACCAAAGCGGTCCAGTCGGCCTTGATGCCGGAAGTCTCCGACCACTTGGTAAAATCGTTGATGAGGCTGGTGCGCCAGTCGACGACGGTGCCGAATACGTCGAACACCAGCGCCTTCACGGCGGACAGATCGGACATTGGTCGCCCTCCTCTTTTCTTTGTTGTTATTGACGCCGTCATTCCGGGGCGATGCGCAGCATCGAACCCGGAATCTCGAGATTCCGGGTTCGCGCTTTGCGCGCCCCGGAACGACGGTCCACCTCAATCCAGGTGAAACTTTTCGAGTTGGCGGTGCTCGGCCTTGATGTAGCGCACCGTGCCGGTGACGGAGCGCATCACCACCGTCTCGGTCTCGATGACGTCCTTGCGGAACTTGACGCCCGTGAGCAGCGAGCCTGTCGTGACGCCGGTTGCTGCGAACAGGCAGTCGCCTCGCACCATGTCTTCGATGCCGTAGATCATCTTCGGATCAGTCACGCCCATCTTGTGGGCGCGGGCGCGCTTTTCCTCGCTGTCGAGGATCAGCCGGCACTGCATCTGGCCGCCGATGCAGCGCAACGCCGCCGCCGCGAGGACGCCCTCGGGCGCGCCGCCGGTGCCGATATACATGTCGACGCCGGTGTTGTCGGGGTCTGCGCAATGGATCACACCCGCCACGTCACCGTCGGTGATCAGCCGCACCGCGGCGCCGGTCGAGCGGACGCTGGATATGATGTCGGCGTGGCGCGGACGATCGAGCACAAGGACCGTGATCGCGGACGGGTCGACGCCCTTGGCTTTCGCGAGTCGCTTGACGTTGTCGGCCGGCGACGCGTCGAGTTCGACCACGCCCTTCTTGTAGCCCGGGCCGACCGCGAGTTTCTCCATGTAAACGTCGGGCGCGTGCAGCAGCGTGCCGCCATCGGCCATCGCCATGGTCGCGATCGCGCCCGGCATGTTCTTGGCGCAGAGCGTAGTGCCTTCGAGCGGATCGACCGCGATATCGACCTGCGGTCCGGCGTTGAGCCCGACCTTCTCGCCGATGAACAGCATCGGCGCCTCGTCGCGCTCGCCCTCGCCGATCACGATGGTGCCTTCGATCGGCAGCTTGTTGAGTTCGCGGCGCATCGCATCGACGGCGGCCTGGTCGGCCGCCTTTTCCTGTCCATGGCCGCGCAACCGCGCAGCCGACACGGCAGCACGCTCCGTCACCCGCACGATCTCCAGCGTGAGGATGCGCTCGAGCAGCAACTGCGGCGGTACGGAAATATGAGTCGACATCGGCTTACTCCTTCAAAAAAACTGCGCGGACCTGGTCAGTCCGCAATCATTCGTCCGGTGCGCGGTCCCCAAGGGTCCTTCCCAAGGGTCAAGGGTTCCCAAGGGTATCGCGCTAGTTCTTCTCGATCCGTATCACCTGCGGCCGGCCACTGATCACCTTGTCGCGCTGCACCGCCTCCAGCGCGCGATAGACCGCGTCTTCCGACGTTGCATAGGTAATCAGGATGACCGGAACCGGTGACGCCTTCTTCGTGGCGCCGTTGGCGTCGACACCTTCGGGGTGACGCTGCACGATCGACTCCAGCGATATCTTCTGTTCGGCAAGGCGCGTGGCGATGGTGGCGGCAGTGCCGGCAAGGTCGCGCGCCATCAGGCGGATATAATAGCCGCCTTCGTGGCGCTCCATCGGCGCCTTGGTGGTCGATTGCAGCCGCTCGACAGGGCGGCCAAACGGTTTTGCGCGAATGCCGCGCGCCACGTCGGCGATGTCGGCGACCACGGCGGACGCGGTCGCAGCCCCGCCGGCGCCGGGTCCCACCAGCGTGATCGGGGGAATGCCCTCGCCGTCGATGGTGACGGCGTTGGTCACGCCCATCACCTGCGCGATCGAGGATGATTTCGGCACCATGGTCGGATGCACGCGCTGTTCGATGCCCTTGGCGGTGCGCACCGCCACCCCGAGCAGCTTGACGCGGTAGCCGAGTTCTTCGGCCGCGCGAAGATCTTCCGGCGCGATCGAGGAGATGCCTTCGACATAGACCGCGCTCTGCGCCACCTTGGTGCCGAAGGCGAGGCTGGCAAGGATCGCAAGCTTCTGCGCGGTGTCGTGGCCATCGACGTCGAACGACGGATTGGCCTCGGCATAGCCCAGCCGCTGCGCGTCCTTCAGGCATTCGGCGAATGACAGGCCTTCCTGCTCCATCCGGGTCAGGATGTAATTGCAGGTGCCGTTGAGGATGCCGTAGACGCGATTGATGCCGGTACCGGCAAGCCCCTCGCGAAGGGTCTTGATGACCGGAATAGCCGCCCCCACCGCCGCTTCGTAGTTCAGCGCGCCACCATGGTTTTCGGCAGCCTTCGCCAGCCGCACGCCATGCTTGGCGATCAGCGCCTTGTTGGCGGTCACCACGGACTTGCCCGCCTTCAGCGCGGCCTCGATCGCCGAGAGCGCCGGCTCGCCCGAACCGCCCATCAGTTCGACGAAGCAATCGACGCGCGGATCGCTGGCCAGCGCCAGCGGGCTCTTGACCCACTCGACGCCACGCAGATTGACCGAGCGCTTCTTCGCCTTCGAACGCGCGGTGACGGCCACGACGCGCACGGGGCGCCCGCAGCGCGCCGACAATGTCCGCGCCTGCTCCTCGATGAGGCGGACGACTTCGGCACCGACCGTGCCGAGCCCGGCAATGCCCACTCTCAGGGGTGCGACCATGACGAAATGAACCTGTAAAAGAAGCTATGCAAAGGGATGGCCTGATCCGAAAACCGCAAAACCATTTTCGGGGTCATGCCTAGCGCCGGTTGGCGAGAGGAACCACGTTGTGCAACGTTTCAATGCCGCTTTCAAGGAAGCGGCGCACGCCGCGCGCGGCCTGGCGGATACGTTGCTCGTTTTCCACCATGGCGATGCGGACATAACCCTCGCCGTGCTCGCCGAATGCGACGCCGGGCGATACCACCACGCCTGACTTCTCCACCATCAGGGTTGCGAACTGCATGCTGCCGACGCTCTCGAACGCTTTCGGCAGCGGCGCCCAGGCAAACATCGAGGCCTGCGGCGGCGGAATTTCCCAGCCCGCGCGGCCAAAGGATTCCACCAGCGCGTCGCGGCGCCTGCGGTAGGTGTCGCGCATCTCCTTGATGCAATCATCCGGCCCGTTCAGCGCGGCGGTGGCGGCGACCTGAACCGGCGTGAACGCGCCATAGTCGAGATAGGATTTCACCCGCGCCAGCGCGGCGATGATCCGCTCGTTGCCGACGGCAAATCCCATGCGCCAGCCCGCCATCGAGAACGTCTTCGACATCGAGGTGAACTCGACGGTGACGTCGATCGCGCCGGGGACCTGCAGCACGGAAGGCGGCGGGCTCTTGTCGTCGAAATAGACCTCTGCATAGGCGAGGTCCGACAGGATGAAGATCTCGTGCTTCTTCGCGAACGCCACCAGATCCTTGTAAAAATCGAGCTCGGCGACATAGGCGGTCGGATTCGAGGGATAGCAGACGACGAGGGCCAGGGGCTTTGGGATCGAATGGATGATCGCGCGTTCCACCGCCTCGAAAAACTGCGGCGTCGGTTCCGAAGGCACCGAGCGGATCACACCGCCCGCCATCAGAAAGCCGAAGGCATGAATCGGGTAGCTCGGATTGGGGCACAGCACGACGTCGCCGGGCGCAGTGATCGCCTGGGCTACGTTGGCAAAGCCTTCCTTCGAGCCCAGCGTCGCCACAACCTGGGTGTCCGGATTGAGCTTCACGCCGAACCGCCGCCCATAGTAGGCCGCTTGCGCCTTGCGCAGTCCGTTGATGCCGCGTGAGGCCGAGTAGCGATCGGTCCGCGGTTTACCCAGCGTCTCCTTGAGCTTCTCGATCACATGCGGCGGCGTCG
>DATCXE010000064.1:0-2777 GCA_036565985.1 Bradyrhizobium sp. | reverse complement strand
CGGGCGAGGCGCGGGCCAAGGGCTGAGAAGAGCAGGTAGCCGACCGCGGATTTGAATAGGGCACGGAAAATACGCCGAAGCCGTCTCCCGCAATTGCCGACATTGTTGACGAACTCAACGCCATTGCCATTGGCAAGAAACCTCCGCGTCGCCGCAGTGCGTTGAAATTTTCTAATTGTGCATCGCACCAATTCTTGGCCGGGCCGGACAACGACGGATGGTCGCGCAACCACGACGGCAAACACGGGCAAAGCACCGCAGCAACGATTGATGCAGATCAACCAATCTCGTTTGAATAAACCAAATAGGCTGGATCGGCTTGGCAAGCACCGCGTTCATCAGTATTAGGTCGCCGGACCGGAGCCGGAAGGCTATATTCAGGGTTCACCGCGATAGAGCGCGTCAAGCGACATGCGCGCTATTCGAGCAACGCGGGTTCGAGGAGGATTTCTTCGTGCAAGAGACGGGTCTACGCAACGGTGCCTTCGGCGCCGATAAATTCGGTTTAAAAAATCTCAAGACGGTGCACTGGAATCTTGGTGCGCCGCAGCTCTATCAATACTCACTCGCGGGAGGCGAGGCGGTGCTGTCGGCCGACGGCGCGCTGTGCGCGGACACCGGTGAATTCACCGGCCGCAGTCCCAAGGACAAGTTCACGGTGCGCGATGCGACCACCGACAAGAACATGTGGTGGGCCGGCAACCAGTCGATCACAGCGGACCAGTTCTCCGCGCTCTATGCCGACTTCCTCAAGCATGCCGAAGGCATGACGCTGTTCGCGCAGGACCTCTATGGTGGCGCGGATCCGAGCTTCCAGATCAAGACGCGAGTCTTCACCGAGCTCGCCTGGCACTCGCTGTTCATCCGCACGCTGCTGATCCGCCCCGAGGCGTCGGTGCTCAGGGACTTCGTGCCGGAACTCACCATCATCGACCTGCCGAGTTTCCGCGCCGATCCCAAACGCCACGGCGTGCGCTCGGAGAACGTCGTCGCGATCGATTTCGCCCGCAAGATCGTCCTGATCGGCGGGTCTTATTATGCCGGCGAGATGAAGAAGTCGGTCTTCACCACGCTGAATTACTATCTGCCCGCCAAGGGCGTGCTGCCGATGCACTGCTCGGCCAATGTCGGGCCCAAGGGCGACACCGCGATCTTCTTCGGCCTGTCCGGCACCGGCAAGACCACGCTATCTGCCGATCCCAACCGTACGCTGATCGGCGACGACGAGCACGGCTGGGGTAATGACGGCGTCTTCAATTTCGAAGGCGGCTGCTACGCCAAGTGCATCAAGCTGTCGGCGGAAGCCGAACCGCAGATCTTCGCCGCCAGCAACCGCTTCGGCGCGGTGCTGGAAAACGTCGTGCTCGACGAGGACACCCGCGTTCCGGATTTCGATGACGGCTCGAAGACCGAGAACACCCGTTCGGCCTATCCGCTGGACTTCATCCCGAATGCTTCGCGCACCGGCCGCGCCGGCCAGCCGAAGAACGTCGTGATGCTGGCCGCCGATGCGTTCGGCGTGCTGCCGCCGATCGCCAAGCTTTCGCCGGCGCAGGCGATGTATCACTTCCTGTCTGGCTACACCGCCAAGGTCGCCGGCACCGAGCGTGGTCTCGGCAACGAGCCGCAGCCGGAATTCTCCACCTGCTTCGGTTCGCCGTTCCTGCCGCTCGATCCCTCCGTCTACGGCAACATGCTGCGCGAGCTGATCGCCAGGCACAATGTCGATTGCTGGCTGGTCAACACCGGCTGGACCGGCGGCAAGTTCGGCACCGGCAGCCGGATGCCGATCAAGGTCACCCGTGCGCTGCTCACCGCCGCGCTCGACGGCTCGTTGCGCAATGTCGAATTCCGTACCGATAAATATTTCGGCTTCGCGGTGCCGACCGCGCTGCCGGGCGTGCCGAGCGAGATCCTCAATCCCGTCAACACCTGGAAGGACAAGGCCGAGTTCGACAAGACCGCGCGCGCGCTGGTCGGCATGTTCCAGAAGAACTTCGCCAAGTTCGAGGCCCAGGTCGACGCCGAAGTCCGCGCCGCAGCGCCGGACCTCAAGCTCGCGGCGGAATAGCGCTCAAGCGTCGGAGCGTCTGGAAGGAAGAAGGGCAGCTCATGGAGCTGCCCTTCTCTTATGTGAAGCTGCTCACGCCCCGATCGCATGTGCCCATTTCGGGTCGTGGCGATCGACCGGCTTCATCTTGCGAATATGGCCGTCGAGTTCGATGTGCAATTCAGTGAAGCATGCATCGCGCTTTCCCAGCACCTCAAAGTGCTTCGGCTTGCGGCGCGGCTGGCCAAGTGTCGCGAAGCCGGCGGCTCTTGCGGCCTGCAGCGCCTCCTCCGGATCGGCGTTGCCGTGGTGGCCATGGTGCTCTTCCTTGTGCAAGATCGTCACGGTGCGACCGTCGCGAGTGAAGCGCGTGACCTTCAGCTCCGACGGCTTCTTTTCGCCCGTCAGTTCGACGCTGTCGCCGACGCGCGGCTCAACCTGTTCCAGTCCCTTCGGCGTGATGTCGGCGAGGACTGGTTCGCGATCGGCCTGCACGACGAAGCGATGGCCGAAAACATGTGTGATCTTGCCTTCGACTGTGATGGTCTGATGGTTCGGCATCGATTGTTATCCTTCCAAAAGTGAGTTCAGAGTTTGGCTGCGTTATCGCGGGGGCGGCGGTGGAGGGGCATCGCCGTCCGGGCCGATGCGATCTGTCGGGGGTGGCGGCGGCGGGCCGCGATCAGCGCGGTCCCGCGGTGGCGGGGGCGGCGGCGGTGCGTCGCGA
>DATCXE010000059.1:0-7501 GCA_036565985.1 Bradyrhizobium sp. | reverse complement strand
CCAAACGGCTCGCGCGCATCGAGCCGCTGGGCATGCAGCCAGATTCGCCGGGCCTCGGCTTTGGACAGGGGGCGGGGGACGGTCACGCGGGGCATCGCGCGGCAATGTAGTCGGATTCGCCGGCGTGAGGAGCCCCTGGATCAGGGGCTGAGGATCAGGGGTTGCCCGGGTCACTGCGCTTCTGCGGCTCCCCGATGCTGCCGGTGGCGATATCGGCTTCGCAGGAGGCGCGGCCCGCATGCGTGGCCTGGCACTTGTAGACAGCGCCGGTCAGACGATCGACCAGCCAGGCGCTTTCGTCGGTCGGGCTTTCGATCCCGACGTAGCGGCTGCCCAGCGAACTGATCAGCGTCGACAGCAGGATTGCAGCGGCGATCAAGGCCGCGCCGATCAGTGTTGGCATTGAACTTCCGGAACTCGCCGGCTCCGGTGCACTGGTGCGATAGCCCAGATACTCGCGCTGACGCTTGACTGACTGCAACACCCGCCTCGCCCGTTGGTTGTGCCGAACGATTCCTTTTTCGGATGTTCTTCGTGAGCGATCCAGCTAGGTGTGCATCTGGCCGATTTGTTGTCCACAGCTCGACGCTGGCGCGGCATCGGAACAGCGACAATGGTTCCCGCAAACAGGCATCCGGTCGGTGGCGCCCACACGGTAAGCCGCCCTTACCAAGGTGACTTGAAGGACCTGAAGGTGACTTGGGTCACATTCCCGGCTTTGAACCGGACCTATGTTCGCAGCATCAAAACGTCATGGACGCCAGCTTGCAGGCGTTAACAGTGAGGATAGGACAATGAACCGCTTTCAACTTTCAATCGTGACGATCAGCGCCGCGCTGTCGATGTCGGCGGGGCTGGCCGTGGCCGGCGACACCGTCTCGGCCGATCAGATCCTCGGTGCGCTGAAGCCGAAGCCTGCAACCCGCGGTCTCTCGACCGGGCAGCAGCCGGTCGACACCGTCGCACAGGCCAGGGAGACCAGCTTCGTCAATACGCTGCGCAACCGCAAGACGCGGTCGCTGTCGCTCGGCGAACGCCAGGAAATCGCGGAACTCGCCGCCACCAAGCCGAAGATCGATCTGGAGATCCAGTTCGACTACAACTCGGCCGACATCAGCAAGGGTTCGGCGTCAGCCGTGCAGGAACTCGGCAAGGCGCTTTCCAGCCCCGACCTGAAGGGCTCGACCTTCGTGGTTGCCGGTCATACCGACGCGATCGGTGGCGAGGCCTATAATCAGGAACTCAGCGAACGCCGCGCCGACACGATCAAGAAGTACCTGACCGAGAAATACGGCATCGCCGGCGCCAACCTCGTGACCGTCGGATACGGCGAAAGCAGGCCGAAGGATGCGAACGCGCCGATGGACCCGACCAACCGCCGCGTTCAGGTCGTCAACATGGATACCAAGACCGCCGCGAAGTAACACTTGATTGTTGTCTGACGCGTTTTCTTCACGCGAACCGGCATCCACTTCGCTCGAAAACGCTATCTTATCGATCCGCCTGCCCTCGCGGCAGGCGGATTTCGTTTGCACGGTGAAGCGTATCAGATCCAGTTCTGGAAGATCATCAGCCGGTTGAACGTCGTCATCGACGTGCCGATGAACGCGGCCGATATCGGCAGCATCGCAGCGAAGCCCGCAAAACCGATCGCGACATAGACCCACAACAACCAGCGGGGCGTGCGGCCGCGTTTCAACGCATAGACCAGCGCAAAACTCGCCGTGGTCGCCGCCGGCAGATAGTAGTAGATGAAGCCGAGCGTGCGCGGCAGCAGCGCCCATGCGAGATATGGGCCGAAATAAAAAGCCAGTATCAGGAACGCATCCGCGCGCCGCATCACGATCCAGTCGCGCAGGCAGATGGCGAGCGCGATCAGCGCCGGCCACAGGATCAGCGGATTGCCGAGAAAGACGACGGCGGCGATGCGATCTTCCGCGACCTTGTCGAACAGGTACCAGACCGGGCGCACCAGGAACGGCCAGGACGGCCAGGAACTCATATAGGTATGGCCCGCGATCGCGGTCGTGGTGTTGTCGCTGAAGATCCGCCGTTGCGCCTCCAGAATGCTGGTGAGCGACAAGCCGTAGAGCGGAACGAAGGTGGCGAGATAGACCGCAGCCGGAACAAAGACAAAGCACGCCACAAAATGCCAGGCCGTGAAATCGGGCCACAGATCGGGCCGGTACCAATCCTCGGGTCGTGCATCGGCAAATTGCGTGCGCCAGTTTTGCATCAGCCGGATCGCCGCGATGATGACAATGCAGACCGCGAGCACGAACAGCCCGCTCCATTTGCAGCCGATCGACAGGCCGAAGGCTGCGCCGGCGAGCCCGAACCACAGATGCGGCCGTTGCTTTCGAAAGCCGTACATGAACGCCGCGACGCCGAACAGGCTGAAGGCGAGCGCAAAAATATCCAGCATCGCGATCCGCGATTGCACGAACAGCATCTGGTTGAAGAAGGCGAGCAACGTTGCTGCGATCGCCGGACCTTGCGCGGCGAACAGCGCGAGGCCGCACAGATACACCGCAACGAGAGCGAGCGATCCGAACAACACGGCCGGATAGCGCCAGCCCAGCGGCCCGTCGCCCAGCGAATGGATCGACAGCGCGATGAACTGCTTGGCCAGCGGCGGGTGCATGGGGTTGAGCATCGGCTGCGGCATCACGGGCTCCAACATCTGCCGCGCCGCCGGCACGTAATGCACCTCGTCGAAATAGAACTTCTCCGGAGTTGTAATGCCAGCGAGCATCGCCAAATGCGCGACGACGAAGATGATTCCGGCGACGATGGCGCTGCGCATCACCTCTTCGGAGAGAATGGAATGTGATCGGGACGATGTCTTCACGGATTCGAAGCAACTGACTCGCGGACAAACTGATTGCGGCAAAATTGAGTGTGGGCGCAACAGATTTTTATGTCCATCACATTGAACGAAATCCGATTCCGCCGCCACTAACGCAGGGGCCACTAAGGCGCGGCTTGTGCCATTTCTGCCACAACATTGACGCGCGCGGTCCGCTACGATGTCGGGATAAAGTCGATCGATTTATGAAATGAATTTGCGTTGAAATGAATTTTCGTAATTGCCTTTTATCGTTCGCTGCCTTCGGCCTCGTCATTGCGCTGATGGCCGTTCCAGCTTCCGCCCAGACACGCGTTGGCGAAGCGGCCGTCGTCAAGAACGAAGTGCTCCGCGTTGCCGCATCCTCGACCACCCAGATCAAGGTCGGCGACGGGCTGGTGCGTGATGAGGTCGTGCGCACGGGCCGCGACAGCGCCACGCGGCTGGTGATGGCGGACAGCACCAATCTTTCGCTCGGCCCCAACGCGACGCTCAAGCTCGACCGCACCGTGTTCGACGACTCTACCCATTATCGCGACGTCGCGGTGCGGCTGACGTCGGGCGCATTTCGTTTCGTCACCGGCCATTCGGACAAGGCCGCATACAAGATCACGACGCCGCTGGCGACCATCGGCGTTCGCGGCACCACCCTCGATATCCTGTCGCAGCGCGGCCAGACCATCGTCAACCTGCAGGAAGGTGCCGCCAGCGTCTGCACGGTCAGCTTCGAATGCATCCAGCTCAACCGGCCCGGCGACACCGCCATCATTACCTCGAGCGGCGGCAGGTCGACGATCAAGAAGACCAACAACCCGCCCTGGACGTTTGCCGCGACCTGCAGCGCCGCCGCGGGGCTTTGCAGCACCACGCAATATGCGGATGCGTCGCCGGTCATCGTCGATGACGGCAGCGATCCCACCGGCATGCTGTGCGGGCGCTGAGGATGGCAAGCTTCATCCGCAGTCTTGTGGTGTCGGTGACGCTCGCGCTGCTCGCGGCGCAATCGTCCGCCTGGGCACAGTCACCTTCGCCTAGCCCCAGTCCCAGTCCGAGCCCCTCGCCGTCACCGACGCCTACGCCAACTCCATCACCGAGCCCAACCGCAACGCCGATCGCCGGTTCGAACGCCGGCTCGATCAACGATCTGGCCAATCAGCGCTTCAACCAGATGATCACCAACCGCGTGCTGGGCACCGTGCTGCTGGGCGTCAACGAGCAGGTCAATTGCAATGACTGCGTCAGCGCGTTCGGCTCGGCGGGATCGTTCTCGGCCGGCATTCACGGCCGCAAGAACCTGACCACCAATTTGTCGCTGCTCGCCGGCATCGCCTACACCCAGTACAATGAAGGCGGCTACAACGTCACCAGCGCGCCGATCGGCGCGTTCGCGCTGCGCTATGATTTTGTCGACTGGGGATCGTCGCGGCCGTTCTTCGATATCGGCACCATCCTGTCGCCGTTCCAGAAGGTGCGTTACACGCGCAGCTACACGACGAGCCTCGGGGCGGTCTCGCTCGAAAGCTCGACATCGAGCGAGAATTACGCCGTCTATGGCCGCGCAGGCTGGATGAGCCGGCTGTCGCCGCGCGATGAAGTCGCGGCTTCCGTCGAAGTCTGGCAGCTATGGCAGCGGGTAAAGGGCTATACCGATCCCAACGTCGCCTTCAATCCGTTCGACGCCACGATTGCGAGCGGCACCGACCGCACCAGCCTCGTCAAGATCGGCGGACAATGGACGCATCTGTTCGGCACCAGCGTCGAGGCCAACATCAACGGCGGATGGGTGCAATCCTTCGGCACGAAATCCGGCATCGTCGCGACCGTGACGGGCGACGGCACCATCGTGCCCACGATCGGCAACCAGGGCTGGCTCGAATATGGCGGCCGGCTCGGTTTCCGGATCAGCAAGGGCTGGGTCGCCGATCTCTTCCTCAACGGCACCGCCGGTCCGCAGCCGGTGGGCAATACGCTTCATGGCGGCGTGGGGTTGAGGGTTACGTATTGAGGATTTGTAGGATGGGCAAGGCGCGAGCGTGCCCACCATTCACGATGACACTCCCCGAGTGATGGTGGGCACGCTTCCGCTTTGCCCACCCTGCCGATTCCTCGCCTATCAGGCGTCGGCCGGAGCTGACTGTGCAGCGGTGGCGGCCGCGACATCCATCCACATCACTTCCCAATGGTGGCCGTCCGGATCTTCGAAGCTGCGGCCATACATGAAGCCATAGTCCTGCTTCGGGCCCGGATCGGCGCCACCGCCTGCGCCCGACGCCTTGCCGACCATATCGTCGACCGCATCGCGGCTGTCGGCGGAAAGACAGATCAGGACCTGGCTGGAGGTCTTTGCGTCCGCAATCTTCTTCGAGGTGAACTGGCGATATTTGTCGTGGGTCAGCAGCATGACGTAGATGGTCTCGGAAATGACCATGCAGGACGCGGTATCGTCGGAGAATTGCGGATTCTTATCGGCGCCGATCGCCTGATAGAAGGCGGTGGAGCGGGCGAGATCGCTGACCGGCAGATTGACGAAGATCATTTTGGCCATCATCAGGTTCCTTTTTTTGGGGGGCCTCAAGCCAAGGACGGACGCACGAAGGCGGGTCCGACATCCCCTTTCAAATTATTTCTGCGGCAGCAGGACGGCGCGCCGGCATCGCAATCCGGCGGCGAATGGCCGCTACCGGCCCTTGAACTCGGGCTTGCGCTTCTCGCTGAACGCCTTGACGCCCTCCTTGAGGTCTTCGCTGTCCCGCACGGGGTCGAGCAGCCTGCGCACTTCGGCCACCGTCTCCAGCGGCCCCTTCGGCATGGCGTGGCGGGCGAGTTTCTTCAGCGCCTGGACAACAAGCGGTGCGGCGGCGGCGATCTTTGCCGCCATCGCCTGCGCTTGCGCGATGTGCTGACCTTTCGGCACCACCTTGTTCACGAAGCCGATCTGGTAGGCGCGTTCCGCCGACATTTCTTCGCCGACCAGAAGGAATTCCATGGCGATCTTGTGCGGCATTCGCGACAGCACCGACGAGACCCCGCCGCCGGTGGTGCCGACCTTGACTTCAGGATAACTGAAGCGCGTCGTCTCCGATGCCACGCACATGTCGGCCATCTGGACGATCACGAAGCCGCCGCCGACGACCCAGCCGGAGGTCGCGGCAATCACCGGCTTGTCCAGTTCAACGCCAAGGCCTGGCACTGCCCGCCACATATCGGCCGGAAAATCCCTCACGTCGGCGCCGACGCAGAAGTAATTTTCCTCCGCGGCCGCGAGCACCGCAACGCGATCATCGCTGTCGCGAAAACGCAACCACGCATCGCGCAGATCGTTACACAGCGCGGGATTGAGGGCATTATGCGCAGAAGCACGATCCATCGTGATCGTGGCGACGTGGCCACTGCTCTCGTAGCGAACAAGCGTCATGGAATTTCCTCTGGGATTTCCTCAAGGCGAAGCGCGGTGCCTGGCGACGTTGCAATCGTCACTTCTTCTCGGCGGGATCGCGGTGCACGGGATCGATCCACAGCACGGTTTCCGGCTTTTCCACCGGCTCGATGTCGAGATTGATCGCCACCGCCTCGCCGTCGCTGCGCACCAGCACGCATTCCAGCACCTCGTCGCGGCTGGCGTTGATCTCCTGGTGCGGCACATAGGGCGGAACGAAAATGAAATCGCCGGGACCGGCTTCCGCGGTGAACTGCAGGTGCTCGCCCCAGCGCATGCGCGCCTTGCCCTTGACGACGTAGATGATGCTTTCGAGATGGCCGTGATGATGCGCGCCGGTCTTGGCGTCGGGCCGGATCGTCACGGTGCCCGCCCACAATTTCTGTGCGCCGACGCGGGCGAAATTGATCGCGGCCTTGCGGTCCATTCCCGCGGTCGACGGCACGTTGGGATCGAGCTGATTGCCGGGAATGACGCGGACGCCATCATGCTTCCAGCGCTCGGCATCGCCGTGCGAATGATCGTGATCGTGGGAATGGGTATGATCGTGAGTGCCGCTCATCTTCGTGCTTCCTGAAAACAATACCTCCCTTACGCTACATAAAACCGTGATCGCAAACCAGCCAAATCGAGGAACTTCTGGCGGGCGCGACGCGTTGTCCGGGTGAAGTTCAATCAGCAAAAAAGGAGTGTTCTGATGGGTGCCACCGCCGACAAGATCAAGGGCGCGACCAACGAGGCCATCGGCAAGGCCAAGCAGGGCATCGGTGAGGCCACCGGTTCCGATCGTCTCCAGGGCGAAGGCGTGATCCAGGAAGTGAAGGGCAAGGCCCAGAAAGCCGTAGGCGACGCCAAGCAGGCGGCCAAGGATGCCGCAAACGAGGCGGCGGCCGCGGCGAACAAGAATCTCTGATCGAAGCGACGCAATTGGCGAGAACGGAAAGGCCGGTCCCTCGGGGCCGGCCTTTTTGTGTGCCTATGTGAGTTGTTCTCGTCATGGCCGGGCTCGCCCCGGCCATGATGCCGACAAATATCGGCTTCCCTGTTCGGTTACTTCACCGCCAGCAATTCGACGTCGAACATCAGTGTCGCATTCGGCGGAATGACGCCGCCGGCCCCACGCGCGCCGTAGCCGAGTGCGGGCGGAATGATCAGCGTCCGCTTGCCGCCGACCTTCATAGAGGCGACGCCCTCGTCCCAGCCGGCGATCACCTGCC
>DATCXE010000043.1:0-3006 GCA_036565985.1 Bradyrhizobium sp. | reverse complement strand
GCGCTGCTGGGGCCGAACGGCGCCGGCAAGACCACGCTGATCAGCATCATCTGCGGCATCGCCAAGCTGAGCGAGGGCAGCGTCACCGTCGGCGGGCATGACATCGACAGGGATTATCGCGCCGCGCGCTCGCTGATTGGCCTCGTGCCGCAGGAACTGCACACCGACTCCTTTGAAACCGTGTGGGCGACCGTCAGTTTCAGCCGCGGCCTGTTCGGCAAGCCGAAAAATCCCGCGCACATCGAGAAGGTGCTGAAGGACCTTTCGCTGTGGGAGAAGAAGGATTCCAAGATCATCACGCTGTCCGGCGGCATGAAGCGCCGCGTGATGATTGCGAAGGCGCTGTCGCACGAACCGCAGATCCTTTTCCTCGATGAGCCGACCGCCGGCGTCGACGTCGAATTGCGCAAGGGCATGTGGGAGGTGGTGCGCGGCCTGCAGGCCGCCGGCGTCACCATCATCCTGACCACGCATTACATCCAGGAAGCCGAGGAGATGGCCGACCGGATCGGCGTCATCAACAAGGGCGAGATCATCCTGGTCGAGGACAAGGCCGGGCTGATGCAGAAGCTCGGCAAGAAGCATTTGAAGCTCTATCTGCAGGGCAAGGTGGATGCGATCCCCGCCTCGCTGGCTGCCTACAATCTCGAACTGTCCGACGACGGCCACGCCGTGATCTATGATTACGACACCAAGGGGGACCGCACCGGCATCACCAGTCTCTTAAGCGACCTGCGCGACGCGGGCATCCGCATCTCGGATCTCGACACGAGCCAGTCTTCTCTCGAAGACATCTTCGTCAACCTGGTGAGGGCGCCATGAATTTCCGCGCGATCCGGGCCATCTACCTGTTCGAAATGGCGCGCACCTGGCGCACGCTGCTCCAAAGCATCGTCTCGCCGGTGGTTTCCACCTCGCTGTATTTCGTGGTGTTCGGCGCCGCTATCGGCTCGCGCATCACCGAAGTCGAGGGCGTCAGCTACGGCACCTTCATCGTGCCGGGACTGGTGATGCTGTCGGTCTTGACGCAGAGCATCGCCAACGCCTCGTTCGGCATCTACTTCCCGAAATTCGTCGGCACCATCTATGAAATATTGTCGGCGCCGGTTTCCCATTACGAGATCGTTATCGGCTATGTTGGCGCCGCCGCGACCAAATCCGTCATCCTCGGCCTGATCATCCTGGCCACTGCCGCGCTGTTCGTCCCGCTGCATATCCTGCATCCCTGGTGGATGCTGACCTTCCTGGTGCTGACCGCGGTAACCTTCAGCCTGTTTGGCTTCATCATCGGCATCTGGGCCGACGGCTTCGAAAAGCTGCAGATGATCCCGATGCTGATCGTGACGCCGCTGACCTTCCTCGGCGGCAGCTTCTACTCGGTGAACATGCTCCCTTCGGGCTGGCGCACCGTCACGATGCTCAATCCGGTGGTGTATCTGATCTCGGGGTTCCGCTGGAGCTTTTACGAGATCGCCGACGTCAGCGTGGCCTTGAGCCTCGGCATGACGGTCGGCTTCCTCGCCATCTGCATGGGCCTGATATGGTGGATCTTCAGAACCGGATACCGGCTGAAGAACTGACGCGAAGCGTCATTCCGGGGCGGCTCGCAGAGCCGAGCTATGGTGCGCAATTGCGCCCCTGAGAATCTCGAGATTCTCAGGGGCGCTAAGGCGCCCCGTAGTTCGTGCTTCGCACGCCCCGGAATGACGACCTGATGGATCTGCCGCTCGCGAAAATGTCAGCACTTTGCCGCCGATTGCGCCGTTGCGCCGCCTTGTTTGCGCCGTGGCAGGCGTTAACGATTGTGGTTGCAGGCCACTGGAACCAGTGCCGCTTTCCGGGCATATTGTATGCCGGGGACGGAGAGCCGGCGTCATTTTGAGGCCCAAAGGCCAGAGGTTAAGTAAAATGCGTTCCTTCCTCGTTGCTTTCACCGCGCTGACGCTGTTTGCCTCGGGCGCCGCGCAGGCCAAGGTCGCCATCACCGTCGACAAGGACAACCAGCAGATGACCGTCGCCGTCGACGGCGTCGCGCGTTACACGTGGCCGGTATCGTCGGGCCTTCCCTCCTACGAGACGCCGAACGGCAGCTTCCGCGCCTTCCGCATGGAAGAAGACCACTATTCCAAGGAGTTCGACGATGCGCCGATGCCGCACTCGATCTTCTTCACGAAGATCGGCCACGCCATCCACGGCACCGACTCCGTCAGCCGCCTCGGCAGCCCGGCTTCGCATGGCTGCGTGCGGCTGTCGCGCGAGCATGCTGCAAAGCTGTTCGCGCTGGTGAAGGAGCAAGGCGTGCTCAACACCACGGTGACGCTGAGCGGCTCTTCGCAGGTGGCGCTGGCGCGCAATCCGCGGCGCGCCAACACGGCAGTCGCGCGCCGTGCCCCGCAGCAACAGTATGAGCAGCAATACGATGCCGCCGGCGATCCCGTCGTGATCACGCCGCAACTGCAGCGCGTTGCGCCGCAGGCCCGGGCCAACGATGGCTACATCTATCCGGCCGACGGCTCCTCGAACGAAGCGCGTTATCCGGCGCCCGGCCGCCGCGTCTATGACACCCAAGCCTATCAGCAGCAGCAGCAGCAGCAGCAAGCCTATCAGCAACAGCAATATTACGGCAACCGCGGCTACGCACCGGCGCCACAAGGCTACTACTATCAGCCGCGGCAGCAGTATTATCAGCAGCCCTACCAGAACTAGCCTGGTGAGGTTGCGTCGGTCGCGCGATCATGCGCGACCGCAACCTCAACCATCGGCCCGCGCAAGCTGGCCGTCGCGCTGAGCCAGCAGCCGCGAACGCTGCCAGGTGTCGTGAAGCACCATGCCTGCGGCCATCGCGACGACGAAGACGATGATACCGGGCGACAGCGTCGCGAGGTTTTCCAGCGCCGGCCCCGGGCATAGCCCGACAAGGCCCCACCCGATTCCGAACAGCGCCGCGCCCGAGACCAGCGGCGCGTCAACCGCGACCTTGCCTGGCCAGAAATATTGCTGAGCGAG
>DATCXE010000034.1:0-2566 GCA_036565985.1 Bradyrhizobium sp. | reverse complement strand
TGCTCGACGGGTTCGTGGCGACATCGGCAGTGCTGCCGCTGGCGCGCCTTGATGCCGCCGCGCTGGACCACTGCCGGGCCGGACACGCCTCGGCCGAGTCGGGGCATCGCGACCTGCTGCGCGAACTCGGGCTGCGGCCGCTGCTCGACCTCGACATGCGGCTGGGCGAAGCGTCGGGCGCGGGCGTCGCGATCCTGCTGCTGCGGGCCGCGCTGGCCTGCCACGCCGGAATGGCTACATTTACTGAGGCCGGCGTCTCCAGCACGGAATGATGACGAAACCTTGCCACATATGTGAGCGTAACTGTTGTGACGACTGTCCGAACCCACGAGGGAACCGCGCATGCGAATAGCGGCGATCAAGGCAATCATTGTCGCAGCCGCGTTAACCGCGGCGATAACGCCGCTGCGGGCGGAGGTTCGCATCCTCGCGAGCCCGGGCGGACAGGTCGGCCCGTTCCTCGACCTGTTCGATCGGGTTCGCGAAACCGGCGAGCGCGTGGTGATCGACGGGCCGTGCCTGTCGGCCTGCACGCTGGTGCTGATGACGGTGCCGGAGGATCGCATCTGCGTAACGCGGCGCGCCGTGCTCGGATTTCACGCCGCGCGCTCGATCGATCGACGCGGCCGGATCTATGCCGAGCCGGAAGCCTCGCAGGCCGTGCTGGAGAGCTACCCGCCGCCGGTACGGGACTGGATCAGCCGCCGCGGCGGATTGACGTCGCGAATGCTGCTGTTGCGCGGGCGCGAACTCGCGGCGATCTATCCGCGGTGCCGGTGAAGTTTCGTAGTTCTGTAGGGAGTGTTAGCGAAGCGCAACCCACCACCGGTCGTTCAAAGAAAATGGTGGGTTACGGCTTCGCCTAACCCACCCTACAAATCTGATGCAATCCGCCCCGTGCGACACTGCAAGACCTCATCCTGAGGAGCCGCCCAAGCGGCGTCTCGAAGGATGAATGGCACCGGCCGGGCCTCATGGTTCGAGACGCCGCTGCGCGGCTCCTCTCCATGAGGGTCTCATGGCCGGGCCGGCTCACATTTCCTTCGGGCAGTTCACCATCCAGGGGATGCCGAACTTGTCGACGCACATGCCGAAGCCGTTGGAGAAGAAGGTCTTGCCGAACGGCATCCGCACCGTGCCGCCTTCCGCCAAAGCGTTGAACCGCCGCTCGGCGTCGGCGGGATCCTCGACCTGCAGCGAGACGGAAAAGCCCTGCGGCTGATGATAGTCGCCGGGAGTGGCATCGGACGCCATCAGCACCTCGCCGTCGATCGTGATGCTCGCATGCATGAGCTTCTTCTTCCACTCCGGCGGGACCGGCATGTCGGGCGGTCCGTCCCCGTAGGGAAACATCGCCCCGATCTGGGCGCCCAGCACCTTTTGATAATACTTCAGCGCTTCCTCGCAATTGCCGTTGTAGAACAGATAGGGATTGATCTGCATCGCTCGCTCCTTGGGTCTGTCTGTCGTATCGTCCGCTTGCGTTCCCCGGATGCTGCGCAGCGCGTAAGCGGTGCGCTGCTAGTCCGGGGTCCATCGTGGGTCCCGGCTCTGCGTCGCATCACTGGCGTGCTGCGCCGCGTCCGGGACACATCGTAGTGGCGCTCATTTCTTGGTGAGCGCTTTCGGCCTGGCGAGACCGGCCTCGAAATCCTTGCCGATCATGTTGTCCAGGTTGACGAACACCTGGATAAGTTTGGACATGAAGTTCGCGAGAACCATACATCACCCAGGTGACATGGGTGCCATCGCCCTGCGGCAGCATTGTGAACTCGGCGGTCAATCATCATTGAAGCTCGTTAACGGCGAAAGGGGATCAGTTCGCGCAAACTGCGGTCGCGCAGCCACAGCCCGCCCCACAGCATCAGGCCGAGATAGAGCCCGAACAGCGTGTGCGTGAACAAGGGGCTGCCGATCCGGACATGCGAGGCCATCGCGCCGCCGAGATAGCCGGTGAGCAGGATCGCGCCGAGGATCGAGGTCGGCGGTATGGAATAGAGCACGGTGCAGACGATGGTGATGACGCCGAGGCTGCGCGCCAGCGTCTCGCTCGAACCGTAACCCATCCGGTCCATGGTTTCCGTGACCACCGGCCACGGCACCAGCTTGATGGCGCCGTCGAACATCAGGAACACGATGACGAGGCCGGAGAGGATACGGCCGGCCCAGCGCGCGGACGTAGAGGCCGGAGCGGTCTCGGCGATGGTGGTCATCATTCTCTCCTGTCGCGTCGTGGCTGCTGCTTTCAAGACGAACGACGGGAAAGGAAACCGACAGGTAGGGTGAAGTTTTTCTACCTCGTCATGCCCGGGCTTCTTGCCTTCTCCCACAAGAAGGGGAGAAGGGAAGAAAGCTACTTCCCTGCCTTCTTGCCGCGGGGCTGGCTGTCGCGCTGCAGGCGGTCGAGGTGCATGCGGATGTGGGCGGCTTCGGCGGACGTGGTCGCCAGCGCGATGGCGCGGTCGAAGGCGGTGCGGGCCTCGTCGTTGCGGCCGAGTTGCATCAGGAACGCACCACGCACGCCGAAATAATGAAAATAGTTCGATAGCCGCGCCGCCAGCGGCTC
>DATCXE010000172.1:0-3999 GCA_036565985.1 Bradyrhizobium sp. | reverse complement strand
GCGCCGCACACATTGTCAGCGGATGACGTTTATGCTTTGACCGCCTATATTCTGAACCTGAACGACCTCGTTCCCAATGAATTCGTTGCCGATCGCAACAGCTTGCCGAAAGTCAAAATGCGCAATCGCGACAGTTTCATATGGGCCGATCCGCGGCCTGATACGATGGCCAAACCATGCATGAACGCATGTGCCGACGCGGGCAGTGTCAGGATATCGTCGACGGCCGAAGGCAAGAACCTGACGCCGCGCACGACCGGACCGCTCGACACGATGCAACCAAAATAGAATTACGGAAACGCCTGTGACCGATCACTCCCTGACGAAATCCGCAAGGCTCCCGGCTTTCGCGCTGGCGCTTGCGATCGGCGCATTCGCAGCCGCGGGCAACGCGCAGGCGCAATCCGCCGCGGCCGAAGGCCAAAAGCTCGCGTTCGACCGCGGCAAGGGCAATTGCCTGACCTGCCATGTCATCAAGGGCGGCAACCTGCCCGGCACGATCGGACCGGAGCTGATCGACATCAAGAGCAAGTATCCCAATCGCGAGGACCTCGTCGCCATCATATCAGACGAAACCCTGCGCAATCCGCTGACGGTGATGCCTCCATTCGGACGCAACCGGATCTTGACCCCCAAGGAAATCGACGCGGTGGTGGATTTCCTGCAGACGTTGTGATGCCAGGCGGAAACGTGCGTGCGCATGCTTTAGGAGAATGAATATGAGTGACGTGAGATTTTCAGCCACGCGGCGGCTGATCCTGCAAGGCGCAGGTGCGGTCGCGCTCGTCGGCCTCGGCAATATTCCCTTCGGCCTGACACCGGCACTCGCCGCGGCCAACGACAAATATCCGGAAGACGCGTTCAAGGCCAAGAGCGAGGCCGACGCGATCAAGGCGCTTTACGGCAAGAGCCCGGAACCCTCCGACAAGGTGAAGATGGACGCGCCTGAAATCGCGGAGAACGGCGCCGTGGTACCGATATCGGTCTCCACGACGCTCGCGGACGTGACCTCGATCGCGTTCCTGGTCAGCGAAAATCCGGTTGCGCTGGTGGCGACCTACAAGATCCCCGCTGACACCGCCCCTAGCGTGGCGAACCGCATCAAGATGGCGCGGACCAGCAACGTGATCGTGGTCGTGGAAGCCGGCGGCAAGCTCTACAGCGCCACCAAGGAAGTCAAGGTCACCGTCGGCGGCTGCGGCGGCTAGCGCGCGTGTTTCGGAAAGACGGCATCCGGTTTTCCGACATGATCGCGTGCAAACAACAGGCCAGGGAGAATTCAGATGGCATCGAGCATTCGCGTGCGCGCTACCGCAAGCGGCGAGAACACGGAAGTGCAGGCGCTGATCCAGCATCCGATGGATTCCGGATTCGTGAAGGACGCCAAGGGCGAGCTCATTCCGCCGCACTTCATCACGCAACTGAAGTTCGAGCATGACGGCAAGACGGTGTTCGCGGCCGATTGGGGCGGCGGTATTTCCAAGGACCCCTACGTCAAGTTCTCCTTCAAGGGCGCCAAGAAGGGCGACGAGTTGAAGATCAACTGGATCGACAACAAGGGCGCGACCGACACCACCACGGCGAAGATCCAATGAAGCTGCAATCCGCGATTTGCCTGGCGTCTGCCGCGTTGGCGCTCGCCGTAGTGACGGTGGCGGGCACCCTGCCCTCCAGCGCGACCGACAAGATCGACCCCATAGCCGACGCCAAGGCGTTCCAGAAATTCTTCACCGACAAGTTTCCCAAGGTGAAGTTCGAGGATTTCGTCAACGGCCCTTATTCGATGAACGAGGACCTGCACCGGCAGTGGCAGGAGAAGGAGCAATTCCCGCCTTACGAATTCTCGCTCGAAATGGGCAAGGAAATGTTTTCCAAGCCGTTCAAGAACGGCAAGAGTTACGAGGATTGCTTCCCGAACAAGGGCATCGGCATCCGCCAGAACTATCCTTACTTCGACGAGAAGGAAGGCAAGGTCATCACGCTGGAGCTGGCACTGAACCGCTGCCGCGAGGCCAATGGCGAACCGCCGTTCTCCTACGTGAAGGACGAAATGGCGGCGTTGACCGCCTACATGGCCTTCACCTCGCGCGGCAAGCTGATGGACATCAAGATCCCGAACGATCCACGCGCGCTGGAAGCTTACCAGGCCGGCAAGGAGTATTTCTATACGCGCCGCGGCCAGCTCAACTTCTCCTGCGCCACCTGCCATGTGCAGAGCCCGGGCGAACGCATTCGCGCTGAGATTCTCGCGCCCGCGCTCGGCATCGTCAACGCGATGCCGATCTATCGCTCCGAATGGAGCGGCATGGGCACCACGAGCCGGCGCTTCACCACCTGCAACAGCCAGATCCGCGGCGTGCCGCTCAACCCGCAGGACGATGAATATCGCAACGTCGAATATTATCTGTCCTACGTCAGCAACGGACTGCCGATTTCGGGTCCGGGAGCGCGGCCATGAGGAACAGGATGTTCAAGTCGACATTGATTCTCGCGCTGCTCGCCGCAGGCGTAACGTCGGCGCGCGCCGCAGGCTCCGAGGAAGAGTTCAAGGCCGCCTACGCCGCGGCTGAGGCCGCCAACAAGGAGGCAGGCAAGCTGCGCAATCAGTGGACCACCACGGCCTCGACACTGGGGGCAGCCAAGAAATCGGCCGATGCCGGCGAATTCGACAAGGCCACCGCGTCGGCCAGGGAAGCCGAAGCGCTGGCCAAAGCCTCGATCTTCCAGGCCACCAGCGAAAAGACCCGCTGGAAGGAAATGGAAATTCGCTAGAGCATGATCCGGAAAAGTGGAAACCGGTTTTCCGACCAGATCATGCTCAACAAGTAAATGCCGCCGCGACGCGCGGAGACCCGTATGACCATCCGCCGCCGGGATTTCTTGAGGATTGCAGGCGCCGCCACCTTGTCCGGCAGCTTGCCGCGGCTGGCGCGAGCTGCCGACAATGCCAGCGTGTACGATCTGGAGCGCTTCGGCAACGCGCGCATCCTGCATATCACGGACGTGCATGCGCAGCTCAGGCCGGTGTTTTATCGCGAGCCGAGCGTAAATATCGGCATCGGCGCGATGCGGGGCAACCCGCCGCATCTGGTCGGAAAGGCCTTCCTCGATCGGTTCGGCATCCGCCCCGACAGCGCCGATGCCTATGCCTTCACCTCGATCGAATTCGAGAAAGCCGCCGCGCGATTTGGCAAGCTCGGTGGCTTTGCGCACCTGAAGACGCTGATCGACCGGCTGCGCAGCGACGTCGGAA
Organism: Bradyrhizobium sp.; assembly: GCA_036565985.1. Taxonomy (GTDB): domain Bacteria; phylum Pseudomonadota; class Alphaproteobacteria; order Rhizobiales; family Xanthobacteraceae; genus Bradyrhizobium. Next base: position 746 of record DATCXE010000172.1, on the reverse strand, counting down.
ACGGCCGCTCGCTTCTGCTCGATGGCGGCGACCTGTGGCAGGGCACGGGACTGGCCAACACGCTGCAGGGCGCCGACATGGTCGATGCCGCCAACCTGCTTGGCATCGAGGCAATGACCGGCCATTGGGAATTCACCTATGGCGAGAAGGTGCTGCGCGCCAATCTCGAACGTTTCAAGGGCGAATTCCTGGCGCAGAACGTCTTCCTCACCGAGGAAGCCGCCTTTAACGACGCCAAGGCGTTCGACCCGGCATCGGGCCGCGTCTTCAAGCCGTCCGTCATCAAGGAGATCGGCAGCTATCGCGTCGCCGTGATCGGGCAGGCGTTTCCCTACGTGCCGATCGCCCATCCAAAGCGCTTTACGCCGGACTGGAAATTCGGCATCCGCGACGAGGAACTGCAGAAGCTCGTCGATGCGCACCGCAGCAACGACAAGGTCGATGCCGTCATCCTGCTGTCGCACAACGGCATGGATGTGGATCTCAAGCTCGCGAGCCGCGTCACCGGCATCGACGTCATTCTCGGCGGCCACACCCATGACGCCGTGCCGCAGCCGGTTGCGGTAACCAATGCGGGCGGCGTCACGCTCGTCACCAACGCTGGCTCGAACGGCAAGTTTCTGGGCGTGCTCGACCTCGAACTCGCCAAGGGCAAAGTCGCCAATGTGCGCTACCGGCTGCTGCCGGTGTTTTCGGAACTGCTGAAGCCCGATCCCGCCATGCAGACTCTGATCGACAAGGTCCGC
>DATCXE010000001.1:0-4026 GCA_036565985.1 Bradyrhizobium sp. | reverse complement strand
ACAAGCTGGCGCTGGTCGAGCTCAAGGCCGTGGATGGCAACTATCCGATGCTCGGCGAGGTGACGCTCGAACCGAAAATGCCGATGGCCGATCTGCTGGCCGAGCGCCAGGATACATCGGGTGCCGCGTTCGGCGCGGCGGTGGATTCCACCCTGCTGGCCCGGCTCGATCTCAAGATCGGCGACCGTATCGGCATCGGCAACGCCACGTTCCAGATCCGCAGCGTGGTCGTCGCCGAGCCGGACAAGCTCGCCGGCAATGTCGGGCTGGGCCCGCGCGTCCTGGTCAGCGAGACGAGCCTGCGCGCCACCGGGCTGTTGCAGCCCGGCAGCCTGGTGCGCTGGATCTACCGCGTGAAGCTGCCGGACAACGCGGCCGACGATCGCGCCGCGAACCGGCTGATCGAGAGCACGCGCTCCGCCCTGCCCGAGGCCGGCTGGTGGATCCGCAGCAGCAGCAACGCCTCGCCGCAACTCGAGCGCACCATCAACCGCTTCACCCAGTTCCTGACGCTGGTCGGCCTCGCCGCGCTCCTGGTCGGCGGCGTCGGCGTCGCCAACGCGGTCAAGAGCCATATCGACCGCCGCCGCGACGTCATCGCCTCGTTCAAGGCGCTCGGCGCGACCGGCCGCGACGTCTTCACGATCTACCTGACGCAGGTGGTCCTGCTCGCCGCCGTCGGCTCGGTGATCGGGCTGGCCGCCGGCGCAGCGCTGCCGTTCGTCATCGTCGGCCTGTTCGGCAAGCTGCTGCCGCTGCCGGTAATCCCGGCATTGCACGCAAGCGAGCTGGCGTTGTCGTTCGTCTATGGCCTGCTGACGGCGCTCGCCTTCGGATTATGGCCGCTCGGGCGGGTGCACGACGTGCCGGTTGCGGCGCTGTTTCGCGAGGAGGTCGCCCGCGAATGGCACCGCCCGCGCTGGAGTTATCTCGCGCTGATGGCCGTGGTGATCGCACTTCTGGTCGGGGTGGCGATCGGCCTTGCCTACGACAAGCGGATTGCGGCCGTGTTCGTCGCCTCCTCGGTGGCGGTATTCGCACTGCTGCGCGGCGTCGCCGCCGGCCTGATGGCGCTGGCGCGCCGGCTGCCCCGGAGCCGCATAACCATGCTGCGGCTGGCGATCGCCAATATCTACCGGCCCGGCGCGCTGACACCCTCGGTCGTGCTGTCGCTCGGCCTCGGGCTCGCGGTCCTGGTCACGATCACCCAGATCGACGGCAATCTGCGCCGACAGTTCCTGGCTGCGCTGCCGGAGCGGGCGCCCTCGTTCTACTTCATCGACATTCCGACCGCCGACGCCGACCGCTTCGGCGACTTCCTCAAGAAAATGGCGCCGGAATCAACGGTGGAGGAGGTGCCGATGCTGCGCGGGCGCATCGTCGGCGCCCGCGGCGTCAAGGCCGACGAGCTTAACCCGTCGCAGGACTCCGAGTGGGTGCTGCAGAGCGACCGGGGCCTGACCTACACCAACGAAGTTCCCAAGGGCTCGAAAGTGGTCGAGGGCGAATGGTGGAGCGCGGACTACAGGGGGCCGCCGCTGGTCTCGCTTGAGAAGAAGATCGCCGACGGGTTGAAGCTCAGGATCGGCGACGAGATCGTCGTCAACGTGCTGGGCCGCGACATCCCGGCCCGGATCAGCAATCTGCGCAACGTCGACTGGCAGGGGCTGGGCATCAATTTCGTGCTGGTATTCTCGCCCAACGCCTTCAAGGGCGCGCCGCACAGCCACGTCGCGACCCTGTCCGAAACCCACCCGGACCCGGCCGGCGACGCCCGGATCGTCAAGCAGGTGGCCGAGGCGTTTCCGACGGTGACCAGCGTACGGGTCCGCGAGGCACTGGACACCGTCGGCACCGTCATCACCAACCTGGTGCTTGCGATCCGTGGCGCCAGTGCGGTGACGCTGATATCGGCCATCCTGGTGCTGGGCGGCGCGCTCGCCGCCGGCCATCGCCACCGGGTTTACGACGCGGTGATCCTGAAGACGCTGGGCGCGACACGCTCGCGCCTGCTCGGCGCCTATGCGCTTGAATACCTGATGATCGGATTGGCTACGGCAGTGTTCGGCGTGATCGCAGGTTCGATCGCGGCCTGGCTGATCGTCACCCGGCTCATGACGCTGAGTTTCATCTGGCAGGCCGGCAGCGCCGCGGGCGTGGTGGCCGCCGCCCTGATCGTCACGGTTGGCCTCGGACTCGCCGGGACGTTGCTGGCCCTGAACCAGAAGCCGGCCAGCGTGTTGCGGAATTTGTGACAATTTGTAGCGGCGGAAAGACGGGGTTAACGCTGCTTTTGTACGGGAATGACCGGCAGAAGCGACATTCAGCCGCGCGTGGAAGCTTGCGCCGAATGTGTTAGTTTCCCACATACCAGCCAAGTCAGTGGCCGGCTTGATGACGCAACTTGATGACCCAAGTTTAATGTCAGCAAATCGGGACATCTGAGATAGAAATCTAACCGGCGCCGCAAACCCTTGCGTTCCGCCGGGCAACCAACGGGAATTCGACCATGTCGGACCTAGACCGTAACTACGCCTCTCCTTTCGGCCGGGCCGCCGGGCGCGTTGATGCCGCGACCGTCGATGCCGGTCTGCGCTCCTACATGCTGCGCATCTACAACTACATGAGCATCGGCCTGGCCATCACCGGCCTGGCGGCGCTCGGCGTCTACATGGCCGCCGTGACCACCGATCAGGCCGGCGCTGCCGCCAAGTTCGGCAACGCCTTCCTGACGCCGTTCGGCTACGCGATGTATGTCAGCCCGCTGAAGTGGCTGTTCATCCTCGCGCCGCTGGTGATGGTGTTCGCGATATCGGCCGGCATCAACCGGCTGCGGCCCGCGACCGCCCAGATGTTGTTCTGGGTGTTCTCGGCGCTGATGGGCATCTCGCTGTCGTCGATCTTCCTGGTGTACACCCACACCTCGATCGTGCGGGTGTTCTTCATCACCGCGGCGACCTTTGGCGCGCTGAGCCTCTACGGCTACACCACCAAGCGTGACATGAGCGGCATGGGGTCGTTCCTGTTCATGGGCCTGATCGGCGTCATCATCGCGAGCCTGGTCAACCTGTTCCTGGCGAGCTCGATGCTGCAGTTCATCGTTTCGGTGGTCGGCGTGCTGGTGTTCGCGGGCCTCACCGCCTGGGATACCCAGCGGCTGAAGAACGACTACATCTACGGCTACGCCTCCCAGGGCGGAGAAGTTGCGGAGAAGGCGGCGATTACCGGTGCGCTGTCGCTCTACCTGAACTTCATCAACCTGTTCACGCTGCTGCTGCAGCTGCTCGGCCAGCGCGACTAGGCGCTACCGCGAAGGTTCAAGAGTTGGAGCCCCGGCCTCACGGCCGGGGCTTTTCTTTTGCCGGAAGCAAAAATACTCTGTCGGCCATGTCCGCTCCCGAAATCCGGCCGGCCTCCGAGGCCGACCTCCCCGCCATCACCGAAATCTACGAGCACGCGGTGCGCTACGGCACGGCGACGTTCGAACTGATCCCGCCCGATCTCGCCGAGATGACCCGGCGATTCCGGGCGCTGACGGACAGCGGCTTTCCCTATTTCGTCGCTGCGGTCGACGGCCGCGCGATCGGATATGCCTATGCCGGCCCGTACCGGCCGCGGCCGGCCTATCGTTTCACGGTGGAGAATTCGGTCTATTTGCAGCCGGCCATCCACCGGCGCGGGATCGGCCTGCGGCTGCTGCAGCGGCTGATCACCGAGTGCGAGGCGCGCGGCTACCGGCAGATGATCGCAGTCATCGGGGATTCTGCCAATGCCGGTTCGATCGGCGTTCACACCAGAACCGGCTTCCAGATGATCGGGACGCACCCCAGTGTCGGCTTCAAGTTCGGCCGCTGGCTCGACACCGTGATGATGCAACGGGCGCTGGGTGAAGGCGCAACCACGGTGCCAGGCGAAGTATCGTAGTCGGATGGGTAGAGCGCAGCGAAACCCATCAATCGCGTGCGCGGAGAACTGATGGGTTTCGCTGCGCTCTACCCATCCTACAGAGACAGCGCTTTGCGCCCT
>DATCXE010000829.1:0-5018 GCA_036565985.1 Bradyrhizobium sp. | reverse complement strand
TGCGGCGGCGTGCGGAAGTCGGCAGCCATCACGTCGAGGCTGACCGCCGGAATGGTCCGTAACAGCGTTGACAGCATGTGGCCGCAGGCCAGCGCCAGCAGCGCAAAAATCAGTGCGCGGATGTTGATGTCCGCGCCATCGGCCTTGCCGTCCATGAGCCGTCTCGCCCCAAAACCACTTCGGGGCGAGGTATCACCAATATGCGGGGAACGCGAATCCGGGAGGGTACGACGATCAGTTCCTGTGGAACACCAGCGTCCGCAGTTCGATGCTCTCGCGCGGGGCTGCGTCAATGGGCGTGGTCGGATCGATGAAGGCAGTATGCGGCCCGAACCGCGTGCGGCCGTCCGTTGCGGAGTCATAGCACTTCAGCAGCAGCGCCTCGTCGGTCCGCATTTCCGGAATGTAGTACCAGCGATGGTTCGGATTGTACTTCACGGAATAGGTTTCGCCGCTCCGGTTCGGATAGATCAGGTCGGAGGCGACGAGATCACTCGGCTCGACCGTCTGGCCGTCTGCCATTGCAAGCGGCGCATCGCGCAACGGTCCGCGGATCGGCCGCCATACATTGATGACCTGGACCCGTCCCTTCAGCAGTTCCTCGGCTTCATCGGGAAGATGTTCGCGCACGCGGTTGGCGCCTGATTTATCGGTCTGGTCGACATGGACCCGCGTCGCCGGCTGGCGCGGCCCGGCGCCCCTGACATCGGCGGCCCCCTCGACGCGCTTGCGCACGGTGTGGTCGAAGATAACGACGCGATCGGCTTTCAGCGTCGCCTTCAGGAAGGCTTCCACGGCGGGATAATAGATGCCCCTCACTTCCTTATCGTCGTAGAAATTCCTGACGATGGTGGGGTGGCGGACCAGCGCAAAGCCTTCGCGGTCGAGTGAGAGGTTTCCGGCGATCAGGCGCGCGTCGAAGATCGGGACGTCGTGCGGTTCGGGCAGCGCGGTCGATTTGGGTTCACCCGGCGGCGGATCGAAGGCGTAGGTTCGGGGCTTTCCCGGCGTCGGCGCCAGATAGTTCAGTTCGGCCGTGACGAAGGGAAGCGATTCGAGTTTTGCTTGCTGCAGGCCCATGGTGGTCTCCGGGACTCCATTAATTGTTCTATTCGATCTTGGCCTGCCTGCCGGTCCCCGCAAGGCCGCGCTGAAAATAGCAACGATGCCATCTCCGGCGCCGGCAAACGGGAAAAATCCTTGTCCGAAACGCCGGCCGAACCGCGCGATATTTTCTCCGTTCGAGACAACGGAGATATCGGCCTTGCCGAGAGCGTGCTTGATCATGTCCGCGCGCGGAACCATGATGAGTTTTCGAGCCGATCAACCGTCGGCCCAACCAGCGGCACGTAAGACCGCGAGCGGGAGAACAACATGCAAATCACGATGAAAGATCGCGTCGCCGCCATCACCGGCGGCAGCAAGGGCCTTGGGCTGGCGGTTGCGAGGCAGTTTGCCGCCTCGGGTGCAAAGGTCGCGATCCTCGCACGGGGCGCGCAGGACCTGAAGGCCGCACGGGAACTGCTGGCGAAAGACGGCCTCAACGTCCGCGACTATGTCTGCGACGTATCGAAGGCTTCAGACATTGCGAAGGCGCACGAGAAGGTCGTTGCCGATCTCGGTCCAGTCGACATCCTGGTCAACAATGCGGGCACGGCGCGGACGATGGCGTTCGAGACCATTTCCGACGAGGCCTGGCAGGAGGACCTCGACCTCAAGCTGTTTGCCGCGATCCGCTTCTCCCGGCTGGTATGGCCGGGCATGAAGGCGCGCAAATGGGGCCGCATCATCAACGTGCTCAACACCTTCGCCAAGGCGCCGGCCGCCTCCTCGGCGCCGACCTCGGTATCGCGCGCAGCCGGCATGGCGCTGACCAAGGTGATGGCGAACGAAGGCGGCGAGCACAACATCCTGGTCAATGCCATGCTGGTCGGCCTGATCATGAGCGATCAATGGGTCCAGCGGCACGCCAAGCAGGCGCCGGACACGGACTTCGAGGTGTTCGCGAACAACCTCGCCAAGGGCACACCCCTTGGGCGCATCGGCACGGCGGAGGAATTCGCCAACATGGCCTGCTTCCTCGCCTCCGAACAGGGGTCCTACATCACCGGCACCGCCATCAATATTGATGGCGGCCGTTCGCCGGTGGTGTAATTGCTTGTCGGGAATCGTGGCCGCATCCTTCGAGACGCCGCGATCGCGGCTCCTCAGGATGAGGGTCATCTTCTGTCCTCATGGTGAGGAGCGCGGCGCAGCCGCGCGTCTCGAACCATGATTTGCAGAGGCCGGTAGCCGAGCGCGGAATTCGCGCCGCAGCGCAAACAAAAAGGCCCCCGTCGCCGGGGGCCTTCTCGCTTTTCACACCGCGTCCTTGGCGGCCTTGACCGGGCGAGCCCGGACGATCTTGCGGGCCGGCTTGGCCTTGAACATCATTTCCTCGCCCGTGAAGGGGTTGGTGCCCTTCCGAGCCTTGGTCGCGGGCTTCTTGACCACGACGAACTTGGCGAAGCCGGGGACGAGGAATACCCCGTTCTTCTTGAGCTCCTTGTGGCCAACGTCGACGAGCGTTTCCATCACGCTCTTGACTTCCTTCTTCGAGACTTCGGTGGTGGTCGCGATCTTCTCGATCAGCTGCGACTTAGACATTTGGGTGGCCATGATTGCTCCATTTGATTCTGGCACCGGCGACGATATGGCGGAAACCGCCTAAAAAACAGTGTTTCCGACATTCTGCACAGCTATCTCGCTAATTGAGTTGCACTGATTCGTCCAATTTTGGCTGGTTTTTGGGCCTCCGGAGCCGCCAACCCCTGTTTTTCAAGGCTTTCGGACACGTCATCCGGCTATTTTTCCGGCAATCTCCGGCTGTACCGGCCTTTCGCCTCCATTCCGGCGACCCATGGTCTTTTCGCCGGGCGTGCAAGAATGGGCAGGCTGAACAGGCGGTGAGCACGTTGTTTTCAGGAAGGATTTTCCGATTCACGCCGCGATTAGAAAATGACTCGGGTTCCGCTTCCATCGTAACATTGCCGCAAGGCGGACGCTCGAATGGTCCGCCATCAATATCATCTTCGGAGATTTTCGCATGGACTTGACGCGTTTTGAGATCAATCGCCGCACCGCGCTGCTGACTTCGGCGGCCATCGCGGCCAACGTGATCAATCCGATGCGGGCCTTCGCGCAGGAAACGCCGCGCAAGGGCGGCGTGTTCAACGTCCATTACGGCGCCGAGCAGCGCCAGCTCAATCCGAGCATCCAGGCTTCCACCGGCGTCTATATCATCGGCGGCAAGATCCAGGAGAACCTCGTCGATCTCGACGCCAGCGGCCAGCCGGTCGGCGTGCTCGCGGAAAGCTGGGAGGCCTCGCCCGACGGCAAGACGGTGACCTTCAAGCTGCGCAAGGGCGTCACATGGCACGACGGCAAGCCGTTCACCTCGGCCGACGTCGAATTCACCGCCATGAACATGTGGAAGAAGATCCTCAACTACGGCTCGACGCTGCAGCTGTTCCTGACCGCCGTCGAAACGCCTGATACCGAGACCGCGATCTTCAGATACGAGCGGCCGATGCCGCTCAATCTCCTGCTGCGCGCCCTGCCCGATCTTGGCTACATCTCGGCCAAGCATCTCTATGAGAGCGGCGACATCCGCCAGAACCCGACCAACCTCGCCCCGGTCGGCACCGGCCCGTTCAAGTTCGTCAAATATGAGCGTGGCCAATACGTCATCGCCGACCGCAATGAGAATTACTGGCGGCCCAACGCGCCCTATCTCGACCGCATCGTCTGGCGCGTCATCACCGACCGCGCGGCGGCCTCGGCGCAGATGGAAGCCGGCGAACTGCACTACTCGCCGTTCTCGGGGCTGACGATCTCGGATATGGCGCGTTTGGGCAAGGACAAGCGCTTCATCGTCTCGACCAAGGGCAATGAAGGCAACGCACGAACCAACACCATCGAGTTCAACTTCCGCCGCAAGGAACTGTCCGACATCAGGGTTCGCCGCGCCATTGCGCACGCGATCAACGTGCCGTTCTTCATCGACAATTTCCTCGGCGACTTCGCCAAGCTCGGTACCGGGCCGATCCCCTCGACCTCGACCGATTTCTATCCGGGTGCGAACACGCCGCAATATCCGTACGACAAGGCCAAGGCCATAGCCCTGCTGGACGAGGCCGGCTTCAAGGCCAGCCGCGGCGGCACGCGCTTCTCGCTGAGACTGCTGCCTGCCCCCTGGGGCGAGGACATCTCGCTGTGGTCGACCTTCATCCAGCAATCGCTGGGTGAGATCGGCATCCCGGTCGAGATCGTGCGCAACGACGGTGGCGGCTTCCTCAAGCAGGTCTACGACGAGCACGCCTTCGACCTTGCGACCGGCTGGCACCAGTACCGCAACGATCCCGCGGTCTCGACCACGGTCTGGTATCGCTCCGGCCAGCCCAAGGGCGCGCCCTGGACCAACCAGTGGGGCTGGGAAGACAAGAGCGTCGACAAGACCATCGATGACGCCGCCACCGAAGTCGATCCTGCGAAGCGCAAGGCGCTCTATGCCCAGTTCGTCAAGGAGGTGAATACGGAGCTGCCGGTCTGGATGCCGATCGAGCAGATTTTCGTCACCGTGATCACCGCCAAAGCACGCAACCACTCCAATACCCCGCGCTGGGGCTCGACGAGCTGGCACGATCTTTGGCTTTCGGCTTGAGCCGATATCCGCCAAGATAGGCTATGCGCATCCTTGGCCTTGCGGGGCGGCGGCTCGCCGCCTCGATACCGACCCTGATTTTGATCCTGATCGGCGTGTTCCTGCTGCTGCAGTTTGCGCCGGGCGACACCGTTGACGCCATGATGGCGCAGATGGGTGGCGGCGACGCCGCGACCGCAAAGGAGCTGCGCAAATTCTACGGGCTCGACGTCTCGATTGCCGCCCAGCTCGGCAATTATCTCTGGCGGCTGGTGCGGCTCGATCTCGGCTTCTCCTCGATCTACGGCAAGCCGGTGGCGTCAGTCATTCTCGAGCG